>DUHJ01000074.1 GCA_013330925.1 Candidatus Poseidoniaceae archaeon
AGGGCTGTGGGTCAAGCGGGGTGATTCAAGTTCAAGGGGGTCTTCCACGCCCTCCGCCTTCATCCGCTTCTGAATGTCGCTCCACACCACGTCGGGCGTCAAAGGCAACGAGGAAGGGCGCACGCCGACGGCATCGTAGACCGCGTTGCACACGGCGGGAAGGATGGGAAGGAGCGGTCCTTCACCGGCTTCCTTTGCGCCGAACGGCCCCTCTGGGTCAGAAGACTCCACAATGATGGGGGTCACGTGTGGCATCTCGTGCACGGAAGGAATCTGATATTGCAGCAGGTTCGCGTTCTGGAGGTGCCCGGTTCGGCCGTAGACCATGCGCTCCGAGAGCACCTGACCAAGGCCCATGTGGCATGAGCCGATGATTTGGCCTTCGACGGCCAAGGGATTCAGGGCCTTGCCGCAATCGTGAGCGGCCCACACGCGGGTGCACTTCACCAAACCGGTCTCCACGTCCACGTCAACTTCTGCGACGTAAGCAGAGAAGGAATAGGCCGGTGCAAGGCCCGCCGCTGCACCCTTGTGAACCCCACCCATCGGAGGCGAACGGTACGCACCACGGGCGATGAGGGCGCCTTTGTCTTCCTGCGCCTTGTGGAGCGCCTGAAGGTAGGACACGCCGATCGACGGATCGTGCTTGTAGACGATGCGTCGGTCGACCATCACCAGGGTCGTTGGGTGGTAGCCGAGCATGTCCCAGGCTGCATTGAGCAACTCCTCACGAATCTCCATGGCCGCGCGAATTGCGGCGTTGCAATTCATGAAGGTCACACGGCTGGAATACGAACCCAAGTCCACTGGACTGGTGTCGCTCTCATGGCTGCGAACGTGGATCATGTCCAGCGGCAAAGCCAGAACTTCCGAGACGACCTGAGCCACGGCCGTGGTCGACCCCTGCCCGATGTCGGCCGCACCAGTGTGCACCGTCACGCCGCCGTCCATGTCGACTTGGATGTGAACCGTGGCGTGAGGGAAGCGGTTCGGGTCCCAATGGATGGGAAGGCCCGAGCCTGAGATGAAGAAACCACAACCGATGCCGATGCCTTTCCCGAGCGGCATGTTTCGGAACTTCTGATCCCATCCGCTTTCTTCACGAACGCGACGGAGGGCCTCCCGCATGCCGTTGCTGGTGATGCGGAAGCCGGAGATGGTTCGACTGTGGGGCGGCAAGAGGTTGGCGAGCCGCAAATCGATGGGGTCGACGGCCAACTGCTCCGCGATGTCGTCAAGGCCCACTTCGACCGCACATCGGGTGTTCACCGCCCCGTGCCCACGCATCGCGCCGCTGGCCGGCTTGTTGGTCCACACGCGCGCTCCCGTGTAATGGAACGAGCCCAATTCGTAGGGCGCCGTCGCCAGCACGCCGTTGTAGTACGACGTCACGTGGCCGAAGGAAGCAAAGGCACCGCCGTCGATGAGGGCGTCCACGTCCAAACCGGCGACGCGTCCGTTTTTGTCCGCGTCGAGTTTGACCTCGATGTACGAGGGGTGACGGCCACGGTTGATCCAATAGACCTCTTCACGGTCGAAGGTGATGCGGACCGGTCGCCCGCACTTCCGGGCGAGGATGGCCGCGCACATTTCGTGCGGGAAGGGGTCGGATTTGCCACCAAAGCCGCCACCGACAAAGGTGCGAACGACGTTGATCTGGTGCATCGGCACGTCGAGCACGGTGGCCAACGCACGGTGCGTGTAGTGAGGGACTTGCTGCGGCGTGTACAGTTGCAAACGCCCGTTGGCGTCCCAGTGAGCCACCACGGCGTGGGGTTCGGTGAATCCATGGTGCACCCCTTCGAAGCGCCATGCTCGCCGCGAACTCGCGGCCGCGTTCTCGATGTTTGAGCGGTCCCCAAAGGCTTGGTGAACCCGCTTCTGCACGTTCGTTCGGCCCACGTGGTACTTCCCACGCCAATGGATGGGTTCGTCCACGTCTTCGAGGCCCTTTCGAGGATCGAATTCAGGCTCAAGTTCCTCATAATCGACCACAATGGCACCCAGGGCCTCCATCGCCGTTGCTTCGTCCACGGCCGCCACACACGCGACGAGGTCACCGACGTGCCGGACCTTCTCGACCGCCATGGCGTGTTCGTCTTTGGTCACGGGAAGCACACCGAAGGTCTTCGGCGCGTCCTCTCCCGTCGCGATGGCCAAGACCCCAGGCATGGCCTCGGCGGCCGAGGTGTCGATGGAACGAATGCGGGCATAGTGGTGCGGTGAGCGCAAGATGCGCCCGATGACCTCGTTCGGCAGACGCACGTCATCGCCGTACCACGCCTGTCCGGTGATTTTCGCGTTGGCGTCCACCAGCGGCGTGGCCTGACCGACGGTCGTGCCCGTGCGCAATCGATCGTGGACGTGGTGCCCAGCAGGTTGAGGTTCGTTGCCTCCGACGGATTCGGGGATGCCATCGAGGTTTCGCGGATCGCTGACGGGGCGCGACCCGCCAGCACCGGGAGGCGTGAAACGGAGCTTTCCAGCCACGCGCTTCCCGTCTTTTCTTACTTCTCC
>DUHJ01000116.1 GCA_013330925.1 Candidatus Poseidoniaceae archaeon
CCAGCCGCCTTCCCTTCCTCGCGCTGCTCTTGCGGGTCCGTGACCGATTCGAGGATCGCCTCAAGGTCCTCGTCCTCGTCCTTTGGGGCGGGTTCCTCTTCCGAGGACCGGCGCCGGAAGGGGAGGACCATGCACACCCGTGCACCTCGGCGGTCTTGAACATGTGGCGAAACTCAGCGGAGCGCAAGGCTTGAGCAGCACGGGCATGACCGAGGGGCATGACCGCCGCAGAGGCATTTCTCGACCGTGTGCATGACCTCGCCCGAATCGGCTCCATTCAGGGGCATTTGGGGTGGGACAGGGAGACGCTGATGCCACGGAAAGGGGCGGCAGCTCGCTCCGACGTGCTTGCTTGGCTGGCGGCAGAATCCCACCGTCGTTTGGTCGCCGAAGATTTCGGCGCGCTGCTGAACGCCGTGCAAGAGGATGCAGCCACCGACCCAGACCTTGCCGCAACGGTTCGGGAAATGACCCGTCGACGTGACCGCGCCGTCCTCCTGCCAGAGTCGTTTGTTTCGGAATTTGCTCGAACGCGCAGCCTGGCACAAGGGGCTTGGCAGGACGCCAGAGCCGCCTCTGATTTCCCTGCCTTCGCACCGCATTTGGAGACCTTGCTTTCGATGACGAAGGAACGCGTTCGCCTGTTGGGGCACGAAGGTCCGACCTACGATGCGCTTCTCGACGAGTACGAAATTGGCTCAACCATGGCGGATTACGATCCGATGTTTGCCGAATTGAAATCCCACCTCGTTCCGCTGCTGGCCCGCATCACGGAAGCGGCTGCAACTCAGGACCTCCCCTCGTTGCCCGAGGGTGCACGTTTCCCAGTCGCAGATCAAATCGCCTTTTGCGAGCGTGTAAGCCGCACCATGGGTTTCGATTTCGACGCGGGGCGAATGGACGCCTCAGCCCACCCCTTCTCCGCAGGCCTATGGCCCGGCGACACGCGCTTCACCACGCGTTTCGACGAAGCGGATCCGTTTTCCTGCTTGTATGCCGTGATGCACGAAACAGGCCACGCCCTCTACGAGCAAGGCTTGCCCGAAGCCTTCCAACGCACCCCTCGAGGTGAAGCCATTTCCCTCGGCGTACACGAGTCTCAGTCCAGGTTCTGGGAGAATCAAATTGGCCGAACCGAGGCCTTCTGGAGCGTGGTCGGCCCCTGGTTCCGTTCAACCTTCCCGGGCCTGCCTGAACTCGATCCCGCCGCCATGAACCTCATCGCCAACAAGGTCGAGCCCGGCTTCATTCGCGTCGAGGCCGACGAGGTCACCTACAACCTGCACATCATGCTCCGCTACGAGATTGAAAAGCAGATGTTCGAAGGCAACCTCAGCATTGCCGAACTTCCCCACGTCTGGAACACGATGATGCACGAATGGTTCGGCCTTGAGGTCAAGGAGGACCGCCTTGGGTGCCTGCAGGACATCCACTGGTCGATGGGCGCCTTTGGCTACTTCCCGACGTACACCCTTGGCAACCTGTATGCCGCACAGCTTCTCGAGTCCATGAGCGAGGAACTTGGTGACATGGACGACTTGATCCGAAGCGGCGATTGGGGGGCCCCTCTCGCTTGGTTGAAGTCGCGCATCCATGAACGCGGGAGCCTCTTGTTGCCTCCTGCGCTCATCGAAGAAGCCACAGGAAGTCCACCGACGGCGGCCGCCTTCCTTCGCTACATCGAAGGGAAATACAGCCGGCTCTACGGGCTGTGATCAGTCCCCGCGCGCTCGCGCATAGGCGTTCAGGTACGCCTCGACTTCCCGGGCCATGGTGAAGCGCTCCAGCACTTTCTCGCGACCTGCAACGCCTTTGGCGGCCCTCGCATCGTCGTCTGCAAGTACCTCGTTGACCGCGCGGGCGAAGGCGGCATGGTCTCCCACCGGATAGAGGGCTCCGGTGGACGCGTCCACGGTTTCCGGCATCGGTCCATGATCGACCGTGATCACCGGTGTGCCCGAGGCCATCGCTTCGATCGGAATCATCCCGAGTCCTTCGTACAGTGAGGGGAAGACGACCACGTCCGCAGCGCGATAGGCGTCCGCAAGTGCATCGAAGGGCAAGGTGGATTCGATGTGGACACCGTCGGCGACGCCCCGCTTAGCCGCGTGACGCAACAGCCGTGCCTTCAGATGGCCACGACCCACGATCGCGAGGTGCACGTTGTCCCGCTGCTCCCGCAGCACGGCGAAGCCGTCGATCAGCGTCGCGTAGCCCTTGCGGGCGGCCAACCGCCCCACGGCAAGGAGCAGGTGGTGCCCCTCAGGTACGCCGAGCTTGGTGCGCAAGGCCGTTGCTTCTGCCGCCCGTTCCGGGCGGGGATGGAACATCTCGGTGTCGATGCCCCAATGGATGACCTCGCAGGCCCAACCTGCAGGAGGACGGTAGCGGTCGATGAATTCCTGACGGCTGAACGCGGAGATGGCCACGCACGTGCTCTCGTCCAATGCGGCTTGTTCGTAACGTGCGTAGGCTTTGGCCGTCAGCAAGATGGCGAGGTCGTTGGGGTTGGCGATTGCAGCAGGCTCCCGTCGCTGTCGGGCCATGAGCAACCCTTCCCGCTCACCAATCCATGAGCCGTGGAGGGTCGTGACCGTCGGTGCCACTTCCTTGTGGCAGCGCTGAAACTGACGTCGCGTCCACGCGATGAGGGGCGTGTGAACGTGCACGACGTCCACGGGTTCTTCGGCATGCAACTCGATCAAGGCACGCAAGGCATGACGCCCAAACGAGCGTGTGAAGGCCATCGGAGCCTTGAGCCAACGCACCCCGATGATACGAACACCAGGGATGGGCGGTGCTTCCCCCGTCCCTCGACGTGTGATGACGGTGACCTTGTGACCCGAGGCTGCAAGCTCGGCGGTCAGGTGGAAGATGGTGGTGGCCATGCCGCCCCAACGAGGTGGGTATTCGCCGGCCAACATCACGACGTGCATGGCGCTCCCTGTTGCGGTGAAGGGCTGAGCGGTTTCAACCGTTCCGGGACAGGCTTCACGACCAAGGCAGCATCACGAGGGCTCGTCCGGTCTCGCCCGGTTCAACGAGGACCTCGCCTTTGTCCCCTGTGCGCTCGCTTCGCTCAAACACCGGAACACCGTCGACAACGGTCCACGACGGCCACCCGATGAGGCTGCGGCCGTGGAAGGGATTCCAACCGACGCGGCTCCAGGCGTTGGCGTCGTCCACCGTGCGTTGGGTGACCATGTCCACGAGCACGAGGTCGGCGTCTGCGCCGATCTCGATTCGTCCTTTGCCGACCATTTGGTAGCACTCCGCAACGTTGGCGCACATCCAGCGAACGACGTCCTCTACCGTGCAGCGCCCTTTGGCGGCATGCGTGAGCATCACCGGCAAGGAGGTCTCCACGCCTGGCATCCCTGACGGGGCTTTCGGGAATCCTTGGGCCTTGGCTTCAAGCGTGTGCGGTGCGTGATCTGTGGCCATGCACATGATGGTCCCGTCGGTGAGGCGTGACCAGAGGGTTTCCCGGTCCTTCACGTAGCGAATGGGCGGATTCATCTGGAGGCGAGTGCCGTGCCGTTCCACGTCCGTTTCGTCGAAGGTCAGGTGCTGAGGCAGCGTTTCGACCGTGATGCACGGTCCATCCCCTTCCTCACCCGGATGAGAGGTCCGACCTGCAAGCCAATCGGCCTCAAGTCCAGAGGTCAGGTGAAGAACGTGCAAGCGGTGGTTGTGTTCGGTGGCCAGGCCCACGGCAAGTTGGGTGGCCAAGAGCGCGGTCTCGTCGTCCCGCCACTCCGCATGGGCGGCGATGTCGGTGCGGTCTGCGAATTCCCCCTTGCGGGCGATCAGCCGGTCTTCGTCTTCGGCATGCACCGCAATCAGGCCGGCGGTGCCGGCAAAGATGCGGTCCAAGGCGCCCTCTTCGCTGACCAGAAGGGAACCGGTCGAGCTGCCCATGAAGATCTTGATGCCGCACAAACCGGGTCGCGCGATGCCTTCTCCAGGTGTGCCCACGGCTTCCTGAAGGTCCTCGAGGTTGTCCGGGGTTGCCCCGATGAAGAACCCGTGATGGGAGACGGCCTTCGCACCGGCGCTGGCGATCTTCGCGTTGATCGATTCCACGGTGGTCGCCGAAGGGTGGTTGTTGGGCATGTCGAGGAAGGCCGTCACGCCTCCGCTGACGCCCGCACGGCTTCCGCTGCCGAGGTCTTCCTTCTCTGGCTGGCCCGGTTCGCGAAAGTGGACTTGGGGGTCGATGACGCCTGGGATGAGATGCAGACCGTCGCCGTCGAGGTGAACTTCGTCACCTCCCTTGGGTTCGAGGCCTCCACCTGCGACGATTTCGGTGATGACACCTGCTTCGACCCGAACGTCGGCCAAGCGTGTACCGTCAGGGAACACCGTCATCGCGCCGGTGATGAGCAAATCGCCACGTCGTGCTGGCATGGAAACGTCCTTCGGCACGGAGTCCATGAAGGTGTT
>DUHJ01000188.1:0-2617 GCA_013330925.1 Candidatus Poseidoniaceae archaeon
ACCAATGCCCGCAGGTGGCCCGCGGACGCTGTGAACTCCGTTCGTTTCGGAGCAAAAAATAACCGCACCGAAACATGTTTTTGCATGCCAGAGGGGCAGTGTCCTCACTGCGAGGCAACCCTTGAACTCCCCGCGAACAAGGCAGACGTGTTCACGTGTTTGTCCTGCGGTCAACAGTTTGGATGGTTGCCCGACGAAGGCGAAGGCATGGAAGCAGAAATCGTGGCCTTGGCTCCTGACCCGAGGAAGGATGAACCCGACGCCTACGAACGCAAGGTGTTGTTCGTATTCAAACTCCTTGGCGGACTCGTTGGCTTGACCGTCATCGCCCTGTTGGCCGCATTCATTTTGCTGATGTTGTTCCTGTTCGAACTTGGTCGGGCTCTATCAGAAGTAAGTGTCTAGCGCGTGACCTTTGCATGACGTGCAGGAGATGAGCAAAGCTCTGCATTGCGAAGAACATCGGTCAACAGAACGCCTGAGGCCACGGCCTGCTTCCAACAGAAAACAACAGAGGGCCGTGGCCGGGAATTGAACCCGGGCTGGCAGAACCACAATCTGCCGTGCTAACCCCTACACCACCACAGCCAAGAGGTATCGCGCCGTCCTGACGCGCCTATTTCAACGCACCGCAACGTGTTTCTTGGTGCAGCAAGTGACCCGTGCGTTCAAGTGCCGTTGCGCCCCAAGAGGAACCATGACCAAGGCACGTGTTGCGACCTTGCTCGTCCTCCTGCTGCTCCTCCCGGCCATCCCGGCCGCTGCTCGAAGCGTTCACTCAACCGCGGTCGTCGATCTGTTGCCTCAGGGCGTTTTCGACGAGCCCAGCGACTGGTCCTTGGACGACAGCGTGAGTTTCAGTACGGCTCCTGCCCAGCACACGCAGGCCATGGTGGCCGACGATCATCTGACCTTCATGCACGAGCGGCCAGAGAACTTGGTCGCGCAGACCGTCTGGGCCTCCTCCACACCCACCGACAGCAATGCGAGCCTTGGTGCACCGGACGGGGCCTACACGTGGAGCACTGGACCGGACATTGACGTGGACGGATTCGACGTCAGCGGGTTGACTTCCTTTGCGGTGCGTGACGTGACCCTCCTGCTGGCCATCGAAGTGCCCGGAGCGTTGTTCCAAGACAAGGTGCGTGTGTCTCACGAAACGGGTGGCATTTTCGATTTGGTGAAGACCTGGTCCAACACCGGAAGCGGCATCGATTACATGGACGGTCAACCCTATAGAATCGGCCTTGACGACGCCCCGAACTGGACGTGGAGCGAATTGGCTGACCTCACCGTGCGGCTGGACTACGTGTCCGAAGGCACCACCGACGACAGCGAACTCCGCGTTGACGCGGTCGGATTGGAAATCGTCGTCCTGACGCCATGGTACGGCGGAGAACAAGCCACGGCCACGGCGACCACGTCGAACGTCGGCATCCCAGTGATCCACCTCGACCTTGATGAAGGCCAAACCGACGGTGTTTCGCTGGCACCATGTGGCTTGCAACCCTCGGCCGAAGGCACCCTCGGACAGTGGACCAGCGCCACCGTTGAGCGGCCACCTGAACAGCGCCTTGGCCGGCTGGCCTATGCCTTTGATGGGGCGACGACGAACCTGAGTTTCGAAGTGCGTGAGATGGACGGCGACGGCACTCCCGGCGTGTGGACCAGCCATGACACGAACGGACTGCTTCCAAACGTCGACGCCCTCCAAATTCGGGTCTCGATGAACGAAGGGTGCATGTCGCGGCTGACCGTTGACGTCAACGACCCGACCTTGACCCTGATCGGCCGCATCCATGGCGACGTGGCCGGTCTGCTGGAAAGCAGTTCCCGCTGGGCGGCTTACGTCAACGGCGTGGTGGTCGCCAACGAGCCGGTGACGACCCTCGGAACCTTCCGATTCGACTTGCCCGTTGGGCATGCCTTGGCCGAAGACAACTCAGCCGTGGAAGTTCGTCTTGGGACCGTGTTCACCTGGGACGCCAACGGTTCGTCGTCAAGCACAGCCGTCGAATTCAGTTCGGTGAGTTTGAGCGGCGGCTTCAGCGTTGAATACGACGAAGACCCGGTGTGCCAGAACGTTGGAAATCAGTTCCTGACCGAAGACGCCGGAGGCATCGTCCTCCCCCTGATCACCCGATGCACCGACGACAGAACCGCGGCTGACGCCTTGGCGGTCTCCTTCACCAACGATGCTCCAGACGTCGTGAACGTGGACCTCACCGAGGGCCAAATCCGCGTGTCCTTGGTGCCCGAGGCCTCAGGCAACGCTGGCATCGTTACCTCGGTGATGGACGCGGCGGGCAACACATGGACGGAATCCTGGACCGTGCAGGTCGCGACCGTGGACGATGCTCCGGTGGTGGACGAGTTCCCCGGAATCGTTCCGGTCGAACATGAGGTGGAGACCACGGTCGCCATCTCGGTGAGCGACGGCGATTCCTCCGATTTGCAAGCCTCCACCAACCGCTCATGGGCAACCGTTGATCTCACCGCAGGCGTGGTTCGTCTCACGGCCCCTACCCCTGGCTTTGTCTCCGTTGGCGTCACCGTGTGCGATGCCACCTCATGCACGGACCGAACCCTCGACGTCGAGGGTTCGGTCCGTGCATGA
>DUHJ01000188.1:2973-3106 GCA_013330925.1 Candidatus Poseidoniaceae archaeon
CACCGACCGGGGCATTGGAAAGCGGCAGCATCGTGGACATCACCGTCTACGTCCGAAACGCAGGCGCCGTGACGGCCACCCTCGTCGACGTGCGTTTGACCGCCGATGGCGAGTTGATCGGTACAGGTGAAAT
>DUHJ01000133.1 GCA_013330925.1 Candidatus Poseidoniaceae archaeon
GGTTGGTTTCAACCTGTTGACGCCGAAGGACGTGGCACGGTCAGGTGCAACACTTCACCACGGAAACGTGCAACGACAGTGCTGGCTTTGACCGCACTTGACGTGGGGACGTGACGCTCGTGCCCGTTGACCCCCACCAAAAGACGCCCCTCTTCGCTTCGCAGACTCAGGTCTTCACGGGCCAATCCCGGAAGGTGAAGTTGGATGGTCTCTTCGTCGTCCTCTTGATGCACGACCATCGACCGGTGCAATTCGTGGTGAAGCGGCGCTCCCATCGAATGAGGGCCAATGCCATCTGGAATCTGAACGAGGTCACCGTACAACACGTCTGCGAGGGCCCGTAGCCCCTCGAGACCATGGACCTCGGTGTCCATCAACGGGACGCACACCGGGGTATGGTCCCCCAACGCTTCTTCCAGTTCCTGAATGCGACCTTGCTCCTCTGCCCGACGTCGTTCGAGGAAGGGATGATCCAAGGCCGGCGTGACCCTGTTGACCACACAACCCGTGACCGGAAGTTTGTGATGTTGGAGCGCTTCGTTGGCACGCACGGTTTCGTTGACGCCCATTCGTTCTGGGATGGTCACGAGGGTAAACCGTGTGGTCGACGGGTCGGAAAGAATGCGCCGGATGTGGAGGACCCGACGGCGAAAGCGTTCAAGCTCGTCCTTCATGGCGTCGCTTTCCTTCCGGCCAAAGAGCATCGAGCGCAGACCACCGGACGCCCTCATCAAACGAAGAAGACGGTCCGACCACGCATCGATGAGTTCGGGCAAAGCCAGGAAGCGCAAGGTGTGGCCCGTTGGGGCGGTGTCGAAGACCACCACGTCCCAGCGGAGGTCTTCGATGTGCTTGAGCAATTCATCGAACGCCAACGCTTCGTCAAGACCGGGTAAGAGCAAATCCGAGGCTTCGACCTCGTTGCCGACGTCCGCAGCGGCACCACCGAGGTCGCCACCCGCCATGCCTGCCAAACCTGCGAAGGGACCGCCACCGCCAAGCCCTTGCATGGCTTCACTGATCTTCGGCATGGCCTGAGCCACGCGTGCTTCAGGGTCCATTTCCAAACCGAACAAGCCCGGCACGCCGTCCACAGGCGTGGGTTCTGGCCCCAATTCGATGCCGAGGGAGTCGGACGTCGAGTGGGCAGGGTCGCTGGACACCAACAACACCCTCAGACCCGCGTCTGCAAGTCGAATGGCGCTTGCTGCTGAGCATGTGGTCTTGCCCACACCACCTTTGCCGCCAAAGAGCAGAAGTCGGGCCATGGTCGTCGCGGGGAACGGCGAGGTTTGAACCTCTCGACGTGGGATGCTTCATCAACATGCGGTCCAGCCTCCGACCATGCAAGAGGCCGTGGTCTTCCAGATCGCGGCCCTTCTGGCGCTCTTAGGCATGGGCCTTGCATGGCGTGGCGTGATGACCCAGTATGCGGGATTCTATGATCTGTCGCTGGCGTGGAGCCATGTGCTCTGGGGCTGTGTTCTCGGCGCCGTGGTCGCGACCCTCGAATTCCAAACCTTGTTCATTCCGTACTACGATGTCGTCGTGCGTGGCGCACCCGCCACTCAGGGGCCCAACTTGTTCGTGCTCTTGTGGTTTGTCGGCATGCATTCAGCGGCCGCGCACCTGATCCTCCGACGGTCGAAAGTGCGCGAAGCAAGCGCGCAAACAACGTCGGGTTGGGCGCTTGGAGCCGCCATGGGCGGCATGCAGGGCTTGTTCCTCAGCGCACAACTCCTGAACGCCACGGGCAGCTTCACCGCTTCGCATCGATGGCTCGGTGCTGCGGCGTTTGGGCTCCTCCTCCCACGATTGGAGGCCACCCTGACGGCTTGGCAGGGGCACATGATGCTCCAAGGTCGCCGCCTTGGCGCGGTCTTTCGCGCCGCTGCATGGCGAATGGTGCTTCTGACGTTGGCCTATTTCGCGTTCTTCCAGCCCCTCATTTGGCTCACGTCTGTCGTTATCCTCTTGTCCGCTGAGCCGCGCGTCGGGGGTTGGGTATGGGACGGATTGAGCCCACAAGCCAAGCGAGCGTTGCGACGCGTGCGTGCAGAACGGGCCCGTGAAGCCCGCACCCGTGAACGCGAAGAGGAGTGAGTCCCCCAAGGAAGCGTTAAACGGCGCCGGTTGGCAGAAGGAGGCATGGGCACCTGCCCACACTGCCGTGCGGTCACGCTGCCCGGCGATGCCGTATGCTACACCTGCGGCCGATTTCTTCAGGGCAAAGGGGCAGGGTATTCCATGCCCACGGCCCCGAAAAAACGCGGCGTGGTCGTTGACCAGAAGGGCCGCACTCGAAACATCATGAAGCGACGCCGAAACAGGCAACGTTCTGTGTTCATGCTGGCGTTTGTCATCTTCGCCTTCCTCTCCCCACAAGCGAGGGAAGCTGCGTTTGGGACCGTCGACAACCTCGACGAATACCTCGCTCAATTGCTGGAAGGCCCGCTGATCTATCCGGTTGAGGCATCGTTTGGCGTGGAACGTTCCTACGTGGTTGAGAACCATCTCGAGCGACCGGGCTTCTTGCAGGAGACCATTCGTCTCCCGGTGGACCTCACCAGCGCCTACGGCATGGCCACGTCCATCAATGGAAGCACGCCGATGCAACTCCAAACCCCTGAATCCTTCGTCGTTACAGTCGCCAGTGAAAGCGTCAGTGTCCCGCTCGACGGATCGGTGCTTGAACGGGACAATGCATGGACTTCCGCACAAGGTCACGAAGTGTGGTGGCCCAGTGAAGCCATTGGGGATCAGGAACACTGCTCCATTGCCGCGTG
>DUHJ01000010.1 GCA_013330925.1 Candidatus Poseidoniaceae archaeon
CTGGCCCCCCTCGCCGGCCATGGGCGAGCCAATGCTCGCGATGTGGTGGCCACCTCGGTGGCTTTGGACCGCCTTCCTGCGGTCGAACGGGCGTGCAACGACACCGAAGACCCGCTCTTGGTCCACCTCGCGGACGGACTATCGGCCCTGAACGACCTTGCGGATCGCATCGGCAGGACCCTGGTTGATGCTCCGCCCATGACGCTTCGCGAGGGCGGTTTGCTTCGCGATGGCGTGGACGAAGAGGTCGATCGCTTGCGCGCCATCACGCGAGAAGGCACCGCGTGGTTCCAATCCTACGAGGCCGAACTTCGCACAACGCTGTCCATTCCAAGCCTCAAGGTCCGGCAAAACCGGCAGATTGGGTGGTTCATCGAGGTCACAAGAACGCACCTTGAGAAGGTGCCTGAACACTTCACGCGGAAGCAACAAATGACGAACGGCATGCGATTTGTCACCGAGGAGTTGCTTGAGCGAGACGACGCCTTGCTGACCGCAACCACCCGCGTCAGGGGCCTTGAGTACGACCGCTTTGTCGAACTTCGACGCGCGGTAGCCGAGCACGCCAGAACGCTGTCGAACCTTGCCTCGAGGGTGGCCTCCATCGACGTCCTGCACGGCTTTGCTGTCGTGGCGCGGGAACGGCGTTGGAACCGGCCAACCGTCAGCGTCGGTGGCGACCTCATCCTCGAAGGCGCGCGTCACCCCGTGCTGGAGCAGAACCCGGGCTACGTGCCGAACGACCTGCGTTTCGACAAGAAACGGAGGCTGCTGCTCATCACTGGACCAAACATGGGTGGGAAGTCCACCTATCTTCGAACCGCGGCCTTGGTGACCCTTCTCGCGCAAGCCGGTAGCTTCACTCCGTGCGATCGCGCTCGCGTTGGGATGGTGGACCGCATCTTCACACGCGTCGGCGCGAGCGATGACCTCTTGCGCGGGCGTTCGACCTTCATGATGGAAATGATCGAGGTGGCGCACATCCTCCGGAGGGCGACCCCAAATTCACTGGTCTTGCTCGACGAGATTGGGCGAGGCACCTCGACCTTCGACGGTTTGTCCATCGCTTGGGCGGTCAGCGAAGACATCGCAAGGCGGCTTGGGTGCCGTACCCTCTTTGCCACGCACTACCACCAACTCATCGGCCTCGAAGGCGACGTACCTGGAGTCGTCAACGTCTCGGTGGGCGTGGCAGAAGTCGAAGGCACCCTGCGTTTCCTTCACACCGTCGAAGACGGACCCTGTGACGACTCCTACGGCGTACGCGTTGCGGCCCTTGCAGGCTTGCCGCAACCCGTCATCGAACGCGCTGGCGACCTGCTTCAATTCCTTGAGCAACAAGCCGAGGGGGCCAAAGCCGGTGGGGGCGCACAACCTGGCCGCCGTGATCAGGGCCAAGCGAGCCTCATGCGCTACTTTGCCGCCGCCAACAGCGCTCCTGCACCGACTCAACCGAGCATAACGGACACACAAGCGGGGGTCCTGAACGCCATTTCGTCGGCCGATCTCGACGACATGAGCCCGCGCCAAGCCGCAGAATTCCTTGCATCGCTCCATGACCGCCTCCGGAGGGGTGCCAATGGCTGAAGGACGAATCCAGCAATTGGATGACCTCACCATCGGCCACATCGCTGCGGGTGAGGTGGTCGAACGGCCCGCTCAGGTGGTCAAAGAACTGCTGGAGAACAGCTTGGATGCAGGCGCACGGCGAATCGACGTGACCGTGGAACGGGGAGGGTTTGACCTGATTCGCGTCAGCGACGACGGCAAGGGCATCCATCCCGATGACTTGCTGTTGGCGATGGACCGGCATGCGACCTCCAAATTGTCCCGAAGGGAGGACTTGTCAGCGATTCACACCATGGGATTCCGTGGTGAGGCGCTGGCCTCGATCGGGGTGGTCAGCGAATTGACGCTTCAGAGCCGTCAGGACGGTTTCGAAGCCGCTGAACTGCACATGAAGCACGGCCTGAAAGGCAAAGTCCAGCCAAGTGGGAGAGGACGTGGCACCACCGTCAGCGTGTTCGGTTTGTTTGGAAACGTGCCCGCCCGCTTGGCCTTCCAACGCCGACCGCAAACCGAACATGCTCGAATCGTCGATGTCGTGGTCGCCCACGCGTTGGCCCATCACGACGTTGGATTCCGCTTGGAACTGGACGGAAGGGTGGCCTTGGACGTGCCCGGAACCGAAGACGCTGAAGACAGGCTTCACGACATCCTCGGACAAAAGGCAGGCGACCTGCTGCCGTTGAGTGCGCCAAAGGAAGACGAACAGGCACCCGGTGACGAGCGATGGAGCGGATGGATCAGCGCACCGGACATCACACGTGGAAAAGCCGACGACGTGCACGTTCTGGTCAACGACCGTCCCATCGCCTCCGGACCGTTTCAACAAGCCTTGCGCCGAGGGTACCGCACGCGCCTGATGGTTGGGCGGCACCCCGTGGCCGTGCTCCGTCTTACACTTCCACCCGAAGAGGTGGACGTCAACGTGCACCCGACGAAAAGCGAGGTGCGATTGAAGCACGCATGGCGTGTGCTGGAGCGCCTCGAACGTGCGGTGGCCCACACCTTGAGCAGCGTGGCGACCAAGCCCGAAGGGGCTGGGGCGATTCCGGAGCTGGCAGGCTTGGACCGCACGTCGCAGCAAGAGCTTCCGGTTGAGGCATCCATTCCGCCCTCTGCCCCGGCTTGGGCGGCGGCTGCCGGCATGGCCTTGGAGCCCGAACCCGAACCACGCCCAACCGTGGTCGAAGAAGACCACGAGCAAGTCACGCTGCCCGGACTCTCGTCTGAACCCGTCGCACCCGCCCTGTCTTCCGCGGAGCGGGAACTCCACCGCCATGCTGGCGGTACGTGCAACCTCGGAAACGAGCCTGCCTTGGAAGGGGTGCTGAACGATTTGCCCGACATGGTCCCACTCGGTCAATTTGCAGGCACCTACATGCTGGTGGAAGCCGGCGACGAACTCCTCTTGGTCGACCAGCATGCGCTGCACGAGCGCATCCGATACGAGCGGTTGCGCCATGACGAGGCGCTGTGGGAAGGACAACGGCGGCTTGTCCCCATCCCACTGAACCTTGACGCAAGAACCGCGGAGCGCGTGCGCGCGGGAGCAGAACGCCTGGCCTCGGTCGGCTTTGAATTGGAAGAGCAGGAGTCCGGTTGGCACATGGTGGCCGCCCCGCGCCTGCTTGGAGACGATGCAGAAGCCTTCCTGCTGGATCTTCTTCAGGACGTGGACGAGGACGGCGCCCCGCTTGAAACCGTAGAACGTCGCCGGGACCATCTGGCCTTCATGACCTCCTGCCGCGGAGCGGTAAAAGCCAATCACGAACTGACCAAAGCCGAAATGCGCCGCTTGCTGGAGGACATGCGCAGGATTCCAAACCCATGGGCGTGCGTTCACGGTCGGCCGACGGCCTTGAGGTTGGACCGCCGCGCCCTTGACCTGCACTTCGGACGTGACGGTTGACTCAAGGCGACACCATGCAGGGTTGAGCATCCAATCCTGCCTCAGCCAAGCGTTCGAGGAAGGCAGGGTCGGCAACACGATGCAGGCGAGGTCCGACGACGTCGGCGCCGACCTGGGCCGCAAGGCACGTGGCGGTCATCATCAGGCGGTGATCCTCTGATGCCTGCACGGGATGAGCCGGTGTGGAAAGGGATTGGCCTCCTTCGACGGTAACACCGCCATCGGTGGGCTCCGCATGGATTCCGAAGGATTGCAAGACCTCAATGGTGCTCAAAATGCGGTTTGACTCCTTGTGGGCCGCGTGCGGTGCACCGTGGATGCGTCCTCCGGGGCCAAGGGCCAAAAGCGCGGCAAGGGGAGGCAGCAGGTCGTTTGCATCGCACAGATCGATGCTCAACGGCTCAGGGGCTGAGGCAACGGTCTGCAGCACGCCTTCGTCGCTCCACGCAATGCCAAGTTCTGGGGCGAGTGCCTCCAGGAGTTCGCAACCAAGCCCTGCATTTGGAGAAGGCCATCGCTTGAGGTTCACGCTCCCCCCCGTGCTTCGAACCCAGAGCATGGCGAACGCCGCCATCGACGCGTCACCAGGGAGATGAACATCGGAAGGTGCCTTGACCTCCCATCGAGGCAAGACCATGGCATCTTCAGACACCGTGCCCTTCCAACCGCACGTCGTTGCGATCTCAGCAGAGAGCGCGAGATGGCGTGAACTGCGCGGCTGACCTTCGAACCGAACCTCCACATCTTGTGCTTGGAGGGAACTGGCCAGCAGCAAGGCCGAGGCGGGCTGGGAGGAACGGTCACGTCGAAGCACGAGCGGTTCAGAGACCTCCGACCACGGGCCGTGCATGTCCACCGGCAACCGAACGTGTGCATCGCCAACCCGCATCCGTACACCTTGCTGTTTCAAGACCGTGCCCAAGTCACCCAGCCCGCGACGCCGCAGGCTCGCATCACCGTCGAGCATTACCGGCTGATTCAGGTGGGACACCGCAGCAGCCACAAGCCGCAGGGCGGTCCCAG
>DUHJ01000146.1 GCA_013330925.1 Candidatus Poseidoniaceae archaeon
GAGCATTGGACACCGCCATCGAACGCAACGCCATCCTTCGCATTGGTTGGACGGCAGACGGGTCCGAGGTTCCGAAGGACGGGGAATCAGGACTCTGCCCTTTCCTCCCCGACGGCGCACGTGTGCGAGCACTCGGGCGTCTCGGCCCTTGGATCTCCACCGGAAGTTCCGGTTCCTTCGACCACCGAGGCGACGCCGGCAGCATGTTTGGTGCGGTGTTGCAAGGTGGACGGTTGTTGTGTGAGGGGCACGTTGGCCACATGGCTGGCTGGTCCATGCGCGGAGGCACCATCGTGATCGAAGACGGGTGCGATGATGACCTCGGAGCCTCCATGCACGACGGCCTCATCCTTGTTCGAGGAAAACTCGGCAAGCGGGTGGGCAACGACATGCGCGGAGGACTGATTGTGGTCCATGGCGACGTGGACCACGACCCGGGAAGCGGCATGCACGGTGGCATGATCGTCATTGACGGACGTTGCCCAGCCCCCGGACCTGGTGTCACCATGCGTCCACTTTCGGCCGCTGAACTCAAGGACGTCAACGCCCGCATTGAGGACCCGACATGGCAAGTTCCCGCGGACGCCGTCTGCCTCGTCCCCGGAGGAGCGGAAGGGACCCCAACAGAACCTCGACCACCTCGTGCCAACGCCATGAGCGGTTTGGCCCTGATGCCGACCACGCCATTCCCACTGCTTCCAGGTGCATCGGTGGACACCACCGCCCTCCTCGGAACCGCACCTCTGGCCCTCCCATTGCCCGTGCTCCCCCACGTCAAGAACGGCGAGCGCCTCCGCGCCAAGCGCTCGAAGGAGGACGTGGCTCAGGCCCTGGCCGAGCAACCTTTCCTTGTCGACGAAGCACCCCGCGCCATCGACATGTTGCGCATCGGGGAAGGAACGCTGGAGGCATGGCCAAGTTTGCCCGATGCTGCAGGCGCCGTCATCGACTTGGGGGACCTTCCTCCAATGGACCCAGAATCCCTCGAAGCGTTGCTCGTCCTCCTGACCTCCATGTGCGAAGAGGCCCCAGAATTCACCCTGCTGGGAGATGCAGGACGTGTGGGCCACCTCCACCGCTGGGCTGCCCAACACGGCATGGCGGCTGCGTTCATGGACCTCTCCAAGCGACCCGACCTGCCTGTACCGGCCATGATGCCCCTGTCCGGCCGTTCCGCAAACGCCACTCTGAACACCGAGGTGACCCAAAGCGGCGTTGTGCTGGATTGGATGCCGACCGGACGGGACCTGGTTCTTCTTGGAGCAGGCGGACTTGGTTTGTCCATCTTCCAACCTGACGACGACGGACCGGCCGCCTTGGCTTCCATGCTCCATGACCTCCGAGCAGGCATGACCCTCCACTTGCGTGACCTTGGACTGCACAGCGTCGATGCACTCGGCCGTTCGCACCTCCGGGCCACCGAGCTCAGCGTCGCTCTGATGAGCGGCCTTCGTGTCGCGGGCTTTGAACGGCCGTTGCCGGATTGGACGAGGTGAGCAGATGCCAACCATCAGCATCGAGCAAGGTGTGCTTCACGCGCTCATGGCCGACGCAGGGCACCAGCACGACGTTGCCGCGTTGGAACAAGAACTCCCTTTGCTCGGGACGGACATCGACCTGTGCAACGAAGAGAGTCTCGACATCGAAATTTTCCCAGACCGCCCCGATCTGCTTTCGGCGGAAACGCTCGCACGCGCCATGCGCGCCTTCCTCCATGACGAAGCGGTCAGTCCCGCCCTTCCTGTCTCGGCGCCAACGACCACGATGACCGTCGAGGACGGTTTGGAAGGCGTGCGGCCAGTCATCCTCTGTGCCATCGTTCGTGGGGTCAACCTTGGAACGGATGAAACGGCCAAGGACGCGGCCATCCGCCGCTTGATGGACCATCAGGAAAAACTCCACTTCGCGGTTGGACGCGGTCGTCATCGCGCTTCCATCGGCGTGCATGACCTCGACCACATCACGCCCCCGTTCAGGGCCGTCAGCACGGACAGGGCGGCGTCCTTCGTGCCCTTGGGTGCAGAGCAAGCCATGACCGTTGACCAGATCTTGTCGGAACACCCCAAGGGTGTCGCCTACGCCCATTTGCTCGAAGGCATGGATCAGGTGCCGCTTCTCTTGGATGCGAACAATGCGGTTTTGTCCTTCCCACCGATCATCAACGGGACCCATACCACCGTAACGACCGCAACGACGTCCATGCTTGTCGACGTGACCGGCTGGGACCTGGCCGCTTGCGAAGCGTCCCTCCATCTCATCTGCTTGCAACTGGAAGCCATGGGAGGACGCGTCGAGCAAGTGGAGGTCATTGGAGGCGCTGGCCAAGGCGTCCATCCTGTCGGAGCACCGATTCACCATCAGCTCCCCAAGGACCTGGTCAGAAATTTGCTTGGTCGAGCGTTCTCAATCGATGAAGCCACACGAGCCTTCAGGCGCATGGGAGGCGATGTGATCGAGGACAACGACGGAACCTACGTTGTGGCCATGCCCCGATGGAGGTTGGACGTTCTTCACCCCGTGGACCTCATCGAAGACCTTG
>DUHJ01000038.1 GCA_013330925.1 Candidatus Poseidoniaceae archaeon
GTTCCGAACACGCCGACGATGAAGATCTACCTGAAGGAAGGCATCAAGGCCACCGCAGAAGACGCACAGAAGCTGGCTGCCTCCCTTGAGGTGACCACCACCGTGAACATCGCGACCATCGAAACCGACGTGGCCCAGCGCCGCCTGGTTCTTCACCTCAACAAGGCCAACATGTCTCAGAAGAAGATGACCGGTGCCGAAATTCGTGAGAAGCTGACGCGCGCAACCCGCCTTCACGTCATCGCGAACAAGGAGAAAAACCCGACCGTGCTGACGCTCATCCCGAACGTCCACAGCGTGGAAGACCTCGACACCCTGGCGGAGAACCCCCCGTCCTACACCATGCTGCTCCAGCTGGAAGAGAAGATTCGAGACCTGCGCCTCAAGGGCATCCCCGGCATCGAGCGTGCCAACGTTCAGTTCAACGACAAGACGGGGGAGCACTACTTGGCCACCATCGGTTCCAACCTTGCCCGTGTCAACGAGATCGAGGCCATCGACCGCAACCGAACCTACACGAACAACATCATCGAGATTTACGACCAACTTGGCATCGAAGCCGCACGGCAAGCCATCGTCGACGAACTTAAGGAGACCCTTGATGGAGCTCGCCTCGAAGTTGACAACCGACACCTGTTGGTCGTGGCTGACGTCATGACCTCGGAAGGTGAGGTCCGCGCCATCGGCCGCCACGGTGTTTCGGGTACGAAGCACAGCATCCTGGCCCGTGCCGCCTTCGAAGTGACGGTGAACCACCTCCTCAAGGCCGGTATCATCGGCGAACGCGACAACCTGACCGGTGTCGCAGAGAACATCATCGTCGGACAACCGATTGCCCTCGGAACCGGCAGCGTGGAACTCTTCTACGTGCCCGATGCCTGATCCTCACACCATGAGAAACAACAGTGGAGAATGGACGTGAACATATGGACCTAAGCCGACACCTGAAAACCGCAGCCAGCTCTGGCCGACTTTTGTTCGGTCAACGACAGACCATCGACGCATGCGCCTCGGGCGAAGCCCGTCTCGTCATCGTCGCGGCCAACTGCCCGACGACCTACATCGATGACCTTGGTGCCCGTCACCCTGAGGTCACCATCCACCGTGCGATGATGGTCAACCGCGACCTTGGGGTCGCGGTGGGGAAGCCGTTCAGCATCTCCACGATTTGCGTGATCGATGCGGGTGACAGCGAACTGCTTACCCTTGAGAGCAACGTTTGAGCACGGGACAAAAGCCCCTATATGGGGTCCCGACAGCACAGAGCCATGTCCCGTGCAGCGTCAGCCATCTCCCTCGTGGTTCTGCTTCTGGCTTCGTTCAGTTCACCCTTGGCGACCCTCCATTCCGAACCGCCTCGCGCGCTGGACGATGTCACGGAGCCGATGACCACCTCAGGCCGCAGTTCCACCAGCGGCTTTCTGACCTCAGCGGGAACGGGTTCTTCCTCCGGCCTCGCGTTCATGAATTCGGTCGCGTCACACGGGCAAGGCAGCCTGGCGACCCTCCGTTACACAGCGGACGTGACCTTCGGTTCCCAGACCTTGTCCGCTTCATGCCCATTCCTCTCCCAATTGCAGGACCTTTGCGATGCGGCGGTGGTCGGCCTGACCGAATCTGGCTCCTATGCGTGGGGAACGGAGATCGACACCAGCAACGGTGCCGTCTTGGACCTCAGCGTGTCCGCAGGTCCAGCCGGTGAAGCCTTCATCGGTGGCGAATACGTTGGAAGTTTGGTCTTCCCAGGGAGTACCTTTGCCTTCTCTCAGAACTTCGAAGGATTCGTCGCAAAAACGGACCCAGTTGGCAATTGGATGTGGTCCGTGGGTTACGCCACGGTCGACGGCGGATTTGGAGCCACCTCCACGGTGACCGATGTGGCGCTCGACATGGCAGGCAACCACTACGTCACGGGGTACTTCATCGGTGAAACGGATTTTGGCGGTCAATCCGTCAACGTCAGTGACCTCCAAGCCTTTGTGGCCAAGTACTCCCAGAGCGGAACGTTGGATTGGGTCGTTGACATCGGCGGCCTCAGCAACGATTTGGGCGTGGCGTTGGCCACCACCCAATCCGGAAACGTGCACTTGGCGGTCATCTCCAACAGCGCCACCATCAATGCGGCGTCTTCCCTCTATTCCCTCGTCGGCACACAAGACCTCGTCATGTTTGAGGTGGATCCAAGCGGAGCCATCCTTTCCATGGACGGCTATGGTGTACCCAACGAGGCCACCAGCCTTGGCGCCTTGGAAACCAACGTCAACGGAGACGTCTTCCTCGGAGGGAGCTTCAAGGGAACGCTGGCCAAATCTGGTTGGTCCATCACGGCCAACCAAGGCAAGTCAGACCTCTTCGTGATCAAGCAATCTGCCAGCGGCACCGGTGATTGGGCCGTGTCCGGTGGGTCCAGTGAGAACGACACCGTGTCGGGTCTTGGCATCAACAGCAACGACGAGGTGGTCATCGCGGCTACCCTTTCGGCGAGCGGGACCTTTGGGTCCAAGGCAACCATCCTTTCAGGCGGCTCGGATGCTGTCCTCGCTGGCCTCACAAGTTCAGGTTCGTGGGATTGGGCGCAGCGCCTTGCCAGCACCCAGAACGAGTACGCGTTCGACCTCACGGTGAACACGACAGATGAGGCCATCCTTGTTGGCGGATTCGGGGGGAGCATCACCCAAGGAACGAACTCCATCTCTCCCACGGGGGCCATCGATGCAATGGCCTTCGGCTTCGACCCTGCCACGTTGATCGATACCGACGCCGACGGCGTGCCCGACGTCCGCGACAACTGCCCCACCGTCAGCAATCCCGGCCAAGGCAACACCGACTTTGACAGCGAAGGTGACGCCTGTGATTCCGACGACGACAACGACGGCCTCACGGACAGCTACCCGGACCTCTGCCCACGCAACGGTCAGTACAATTGGACCTCAATGCAGGATTTGGAAGACCCTGCAAGTTCAACGGACTGGGACAACGACGGGTGCAGGGACGCCTTGGAGGACGACGACGACGACAACGACGGTGTTCTTGACGTCGACGATGCCTGCCAACACACAGGCTACAATCCACCTCGACCGACGTGGGTTTCCAACGCCACGAACGATTTGGACGGCGACGGCTGCCGTGACTTCGACGAGGACCTTGACGACGACGGCGACGGCTTCGAAGACGGCGCGGACTCCTGTCCATCCGTGGCCGGGACCTCCACCTTGGGCGGACTGGTCGGCTGCACGGACGGAGACATGGACGGATGGGCCGATTCCTTGGACGACTGTCCAGAGTTCGCAGGAAATTCGACGGCCAACAACACCAATGCATGCCCTGACCAAGACGGTGACGGGTGGGCCGACATTCAGGACGACTTCGTGTTCGAGCCCACCCAGTGGTCCGACACGGACGGCGATGGATTTGGCGACAACGCTGACGGGATCACACCAGACGCTTGTCCTGATTTCCCCGGCGCTTCTGATGTGGACCGCTTTGGTTGCAACGACCCAGACGGCGACGGTCGCTCTTCGCCCGACGCCGAGTGGACCCTCGAAGACGGTGCAGACGCTTTCCCCACAGATCCCGCACAATGGTCCGATTACGACGGCGATGGCCTCGGGGACAACCACAACGATGCGGATTGGGACGACCGGAGCCCAACTTTGCCCGGCGAGTACCTTCTGATCGTGGGTGCCTACGACCGCTGCCCTGGCGTTGCCGGCACGTCCACCAAGTTGGGTGTCCTCGGCTGCCCGGACCTCGACGGCGACGGCTACGCGGACACGATGGACGCTTTCCCACGTGATGCGACCCAATGGACGGACGACGACGGGGACGGTTACGGTGACAACCAGAGCGGTTTCGAGGCGGACGCATGCCCTTCCACCTCAGGGAACTCCACGGAAGACCGATTTGGCTGCGAGGACTACGACGGCGACGGCTGGTCGGATCCCTTTGACGGCGTTGGTTCTGACGCTGCGCCCGAGGACCCAACACAATGGAGCGATGCTGACGGTGATTTCTGGTACGACAATCCCGACGGCAACTTTGCCGACGAATGCCCGAACGCGCCCGTTGCGTCCGGAGCGGCGACGAGGCTCACTGGTATCGACCGCAACGGTTGCCCCGACGCGGACTTTGACGGGTACTCCGACCCTGATGAGTACCACAACGCATCCATGGGTGCCGACGCCTGCCCAGAAGATGGCTACGATCCCACCATCACCTCCACCGTCGACCGTTTCGGCTGCTTGGATTCCGATGGCGACGGCTACTCCGACCCCGACGAGGGTTGGACCGTGGCCATGGGCGGCGACGCCTTCCCCAACGACCCCACCAAATGGCTGCCAGAGGTGTCCGAGGACGGTGACGGGTCCTCCGGTGGCTTCGGAAGCATCGCGATGATCGGTGGCGTGGTGCTGCTGATCGGCGCCATCGCTGCTGTGCTCGTTCTTCGTGGACGCGGCGGTCCTGATGCCGACAAGGCATGGACGGCGGCTCCCGACGGACTCCCACCCTTGCAGGCCATGGCGCCCGCTGTCGCGATGCCGCCCGGTTTGGCCATGCCTGGCTCAAAGGTCGCCATGCCTCCTGGGCTTGCGATGCCGGTTGCCGCCCCTGCACCCGTTCCGGTCGTGGACCCTGCGGCGAAGAGTTACTACGACGGCCTCCTGGCCCAAGGCTACGACCCGGCGTCTGCGTTGTCCTACACCCAACAGTACTACCCGGGCTTCCAAGCCTGACCGTGGTTCCAAGGGAAGCCTCTTGAAGATGGGCCGGGCCC
>DUHJ01000105.1:0-2326 GCA_013330925.1 Candidatus Poseidoniaceae archaeon
GTCGGAGTAGATGCCGAGCATCGACACGGCCGCGACGAAGCCCAAGCCCCACACGGAATACATCGTGAAGGTGGCCAGATGGAGTTTCCCGAGGTTGTTGGGGTGTTCCGGGAGCAAGGCTTCCGGGTTGTCTGCCGCGTAGGGCATGGTGCGGTTCCACGCTTCGACGCCCGGTGGGTCAAACACCCAATCGTGTTGATCCCCCGACCATTCCGGGGCCACCGCATAGCGCAGTCCTTCGGCGTCTTGGTGCAGGCGGGGGTGCGGATCGTGAGCGCGTTGCAACTTCTTCAGCATGCCCGCTCCTGGCGGTGACGTTGACCCCATCAGGACAAGGCAAGCAATCGCGAGCGTTCCAAACGAGGTCGTAAAGGCGGTCATTCGCCCAAGAGGTCGCTGGGCACGCTCGTCGCGAACACCGACGCCAAGCACTTCCTCCTCGCCGCTCTCATGATTGACGAACACCAACAACTGCACGTCTTCGTTGGCTTGAACGGTGTAGTCTTGGCACCCAGGGGTCGGGTAGCCGTGTGGAGCGCTTGGGTTGGTCAAGACCAGCATGTCGCCGTTCGGCAAGAGGAACTCCGACCGTTGGTTGAGGACGTACAAGCTCCACGATTCTTCGCCATCCTCGTTGGTGGTGCACGTGATTTCGGCATAGGTTTCCGTGGTTTTCGCCGTGGTGCGGACCCAGTGCCCTTCCGCACCCTGTCGCCCTTCGCGAAGAACGGTAGGGGAATCGTCGGGTTGTTCACCACCTGGGTCGGCCACCAAAGGAACCTCCCCGGGAGGCGGGGCGTCGACCAAGGTGCCGGCCAGCAGGAACGTGGGGACGGCGATGATCAGCATCAGGACGCCAATGCCCATTGCAATCCAGCCGCCGAGGCTGAGTGGAATTCCGAAGGTGAAAACGCCTTGATGGAGGTCTTGGCGCGGGTCTCCCATGGCCTCTCGTAAACGTGGGGAGGTTTCACGCTTTGGACGAAGAGGAGCTTTCGAAGGTCAGGACGACTTTCCCGCATGCCCCGCTGCCGGAGAGGTCCATGCCTTGCTTGAAATCGGCCACGGGCAAGGTGTGGGTAACGACACGTTCGACGTCGATGGCCCCTGCCTCGAGCAAGGCGTGCATGCGGTCCCATGTGCTCCACATCTTCCGTCCGTTGATGCCCTTGAGGTGGAGGTAGCGGAACACGACTTCGTTCATCGGGACTTCTGGCATCGCGGTGCCGTAGACGGAAAGGACGTTGACAAATCCACCCATTCTGGTCGAGGTGATCGCGTTGGCAAGTGCGGCGGGGGAGCCTGAGAATTCGCATGAATTGTCCACGCCACCACCTTCGGTGACGGCCAAGATTTCGGCGACCACGTCGTGCTCTTTTCCGAGCACGAGGTCAGCGCCAAGTTCGCTGGCGAGGTTCATTCGAAATCGGTTGTCCCAATCGACGGCGATGACCTTGGCGGCGCCCATGGCTTTCGCCGCGTTCACGGCGAAAAGCCCGATGGGGCCAAGCCCGTGGACGGCCACCGTCGCTCCTTCCACAGGGCCGCCCGTCAACGTGTGAATGGCGTTTCCAAGAGGGTCCTGGATGGACGCATGTTCTGGTCGCAGTCCCTTGGGCACCGGTCGAGCGTTGACCGCGGGGACGACGAAGTACGGTGCGAAGGCACCGTGGTTGTGCACGCCAAAGATGCTCCCTTGCTCGCAGATGTGGGCGTTTCCTTCCAAGCAACGGGGGCAGGTCCAGCAGGCCAGGTGGCATTCGATGGCAACGAGGTCGCCGACCTTCCGGTCGGTCACCCCTTCCCCCAAAGCTGCGATTTCGCCGCAAGTTTCGTGCCCCGTCACCGTGCCAAGCGGGACGTTCTCTCGGCTCCACTCGTCCCACTTCCAGATGTGCAAGTCGGTGCCACAAATGCTGGTCGCTTTGGTTCGAACGAGGACTTCGCCTTTCCCCGGCGTGGGGATGGGGTGCTCGACGAGGTCAAACCCGTCGGCTTCGTCGCGGACTTTGGTCCACGCCATCATCGTGCTGCGGTCCTCCACGGCAGAGGCTTGGGCCCACGACCCTTGAGGTTTGACCTGAGAGGCTCAAGCAGAAATCCACGAGTATCGGCGCGCACCTTCCAGGTCGCTTTCCTCTTCTTCGCTTCGCACGAATTCACCGTTGGGGGGCACCACGGAATCTTCTCGCACGCCTTTGTGAAGCTCTTCGTACACCACGGCATCGATGGCCACTCGGCCTGCCAGCCGCTCGAAGAGGTTCCATCGAGACACCACTTCGCGCCAATTTGGGCTGACCGTTCCTTCGAAGACCTTGGCCTTGGC
>DUHJ01000105.1:2631-2768 GCA_013330925.1 Candidatus Poseidoniaceae archaeon
TTCGAAGACCTTGGCCTTGGCTCCAGAGCCATAGCCACAGAGGCCAAAGCGCACGCCGTCGAGGTCGGTGTTGTCCTCAAGGTCCGACTCAAAGGTGGACATCAAGGCAAGGAAGATGCTTCCAGTGTATTGGTTTC
>DUHJ01000105.1:3101-3222 GCA_013330925.1 Candidatus Poseidoniaceae archaeon
GATCAGGCTGCTGGCCCGCTGACCCTTTTCGATCCGGTTTCGATGGAAGGTCACGTAGGCGTCGGTCTTGGAGATGGCTCGACGGTATTGATCCATGGCCTTCTCCCAAGACGCATTGTCT
>DUHJ01000105.1:3549-4713 GCA_013330925.1 Candidatus Poseidoniaceae archaeon
GGTTGTCCTCTCGGGCAGGGGGAGCACCCACGATGGCTTCCACGTCGTCCCACATGGACGTGCCTTCACGGTCGCGATGGAACACGGCAGGGAACATCCGCTTGGCCTGGAACGCATAGGGCAGATGCATGATGATCCGCTCCCACTGTTCGGTGAAGCGCTCGTCTTCGTCGTGCGTGTACCGGCCGGCACGCGCAGCACGGCGTTGGAAGTCAAGGAAGGCGTCACGAACGGCGTTTTGGTAGCAACGGTTGGAGTACTGGCCGTCGAACACCGGTTCATCACGGTGGATGCTGATGCTTTCCTCACCGTGGGCGAAGATGCCCAATCGCCGAAGGGCGGAACCGGGGAGGTGCCGGACCATGCGGTCAAGGATCCCTTCCTTCAGGTTCGCTCCGGTTTCCCGTGCCAAGTCGAGCACGTCACCCATGACGGCACGGAGGCTCATCTCCCGGCGTGGCTTGAAGAAGTCGTGTGCAGGGCTGGTCGAGATGCCCCAGCAATCTGGGATTTCCAGCAAACGCGGGTTGCGACGGATGAGCAAGGCGCCGCCACCGGCCCCTTGGGTGTATTCGCCGGGTGAGCCAAGTTCGTACTTCGCGTTGTCCGCGTACACCACGATGCCGATTCGCTCGTCGTCGTCGGTGCTGCGGGCGCACCAATCCAGCGTGGTGTGCAGGGCGTCGACCGCACCGATGCAGGCAAAGGTCATGTCGACGACATCGCAATTCTGGAAACAGTCCTTGCCGTAGCGTGAGGCGTAACGTTGGGTGAGCATGTCAACGATGTAGGTCGCCGTTGGTTTGGCGCCATCGAGCGCAGATTCGGTCCCAAGGTAGAGGCGCCCGATGCCCCTCGGGTCAAGGCCGTTGCGATCGATGAGCCGCATCACGGCCATCGCGCCCATGGTTGCGGTGTCTTCGTGGACGTCGGGAATGGCCATCGCGGAAAGGCCCAGGCCCTTGTTCAGCTTGTCATAATCCGCCTCACGAAGTTCAGCGAATTCACGCATGTCGAGGTACAGGCGAGGGACGTGAATCGCAAGGTCGTCGATGCCGACGCTTACACCGTCTTCCTTGGATGGCACAGGCGCCGGGCTGTCGGACGCCATATGAACGCTCGTGTTGAATCAGCGGGCGTTTGGAGCGTTCCGAGAGGTGCTCG
>DUHJ01000150.1:0-3563 GCA_013330925.1 Candidatus Poseidoniaceae archaeon
GTTCTGAATGCCGTCGTTGTCGAAATCTCCGGCATCCTCACGGCGCGTTGGATCGGTCTCACCCGCGTCCACGATGCCGTTGCCGTTGGCGTCTTCATCGCCGTCGTCGAAAGCGTCGCCGTCGGTGTTGTTGTCCCTTGGGTCGCTTGCTTGGGGCGGGTTTCCGTATGCGGCGTTGACCTCCACGCCATCGCTCAGACCGTCACCGTCGGTGTCGGATGCGGTCGGGTCCGTCAGCAAGGTGAAGGCTTCGTAGGAGTCGTTCAGGCCGTCGCCGTCCGAATCGGCCGCGGTCGGGTTGGTGGAGGTGATGCCGTCCACCTCAGCGGTCAGGGTTGCGCAACCACCGGGGCCGATGCCGCTGACGGGGTCGCAAGGCGTGATTGTCTCGGTTGGCGTCCCGGGTTCAGGACGGAAGCAGGGCGAGGAACCGCAGTTGGTGGTCCATGACGGGTTGATGTATTCGAAGAGGTTGGGCAACCCGTCGTTGTCAGGATCGCCGTTTGGTCCGTCGTCGTTGGACGCGGACGTGGCGTTGAGGCCGTACGAGACTTCCCAACCGTCGGG
Organism: Candidatus Poseidoniaceae archaeon; assembly: GCA_013330925.1. Classification (GTDB taxonomy): domain Archaea; phylum Thermoplasmatota; class Poseidoniia; order Poseidoniales; family Poseidoniaceae; genus MGIIa-L3; species MGIIa-L3 sp11892u. The sequence goes on from DUHJ01000150.1 coordinate 568, forward strand.
CATGCCGTCGCCGTCGGTGTCGTACCCTCGGCGGTCTTCGTCGATCTGGCCGTCACCGTCGTCGTCGTCGCTCAAGCAGTCGGCATCGCCGTCGCCGTCGCTGTCGGCGCCGTCAACGGCGCCGTCCTTGTCGTTGTCGAAGCCGTCGGTACAGATGTTGCCCACGGGGTCTTCGTCACAGAGGATGACGGATCCGGTGCCGTCGCTGCCCGTTGCACCGCATGCCGGCGGGTTGAACTGCATGGCATGCTCTTCGGACCAGTCGTTGGTGGGAACGGTGCCGTTCCACCACACGCCGTTGTCCAGCACTGCAGGGGTCGTGGCGATGTCCCAACCGGTCGGCATCAGGTAGGTGTATTCCTGAAGGTTGGACATGCCGTCGCCGTCGGGGTCGCCGACCGCACCGTCACCAAAGCTGGAGGAAAGCGGGTCGAGGCCGTGCTTCCACTCCCAGCCGTCGGGCAGCCCGTCGTTGTCGGAGTCAGGGTCGTTTGGTGAGGTGTTGATCAGGTATTCCAGACCGTAGGTCAAACCGTCGCCGTCCGCGTCGGAGGCTGCCGACACTTCCTCGCTCACCAAATCGATGCCCGCGAAGAGGGACAGGAGCATGAGGATGGTCAGTCCAAGGGCACGGCGTCGCACCCCAGCATCCACGGCTCGAGGCGAGGTCGCGCGTCGCTGAGACAGCATCTGCTCTGACATCAAGCACAAGGCGGTTCCGGCGCCTCATAAGGGGAATGGTGCGCTGTTCAGACAACGCATCGAGCGGTGCCCTCGCTTCAGAGGTCGGACAGCTCGTCCAGGAGTTCCAAATCGTCGTCAACTTCCGTCGTGACCGCGGGAGGCAAATCGAGGTCTTGTTGGACCTCGGTGGTGGCCTCATCGGACGCTGGCAAAGCCACGTCCTTGACGGGAAGCGCAGCGGCGATGGTCTTGTTGGCACCGCGGCGGTACGTCCCGTAGAGGACGATGGCCACGAGCATGGCAATGAGTCCAATCGTGCTTGGCTCAGGGTCGCGAAGTTCGTTCGCCAAACACGCGACCTCGGTGCAGGTGGTCGCGAACTCAAACTTGGTCTGCTGCTTGAAGTCAAGGCCGTAGGGGACCTCGTCGTCGTAGGGTTCGACGATGATGGTCAACTCCGCACGATCGTTGTTCTTGACCGTGGTTGGGGCGGTCAAATCGACCGTGAACTTCTCGTTGCTGTACGCGTCCACGGTCACCAAGAGGGTGCTTCCGGCTTGCTGGAAGGAGTTCACGCTGACGGCGCCGTTCTCCCAGCCGCTGGGTTCGTCCAAGGAGACGAGGACGGTCAGCGGGATGTTGTTCTGGTTGTCCACACGGAATCCAAGTTCCTTGCTTTCCCCGGGCCCGAAGGGCGTGAGTTGGCTCTCCAGCGTGATGAGAAGGCGCCCTGCGATGACGTCTTCCTTGACCACGACGGTCACGGGCATGTCGAAGTAGCGCGCCTCATCGTCGTCCACGCCGTCTTCGATGATGCCGACGTAGATGGTGTGGTTGCCGGCTTCGATCTGATCACGGAGGCTCACGTCGAGGCGCAGGTCGGCATATTCGTCCCCGCTCAGCCGAACCACGGGTGCAGCGGCACCGGAATCGTCGGTGATGCTGTACTCCCAACTGGTGTAGATGCCGTCGTTGCGGGGGAGGAGGTTGGGTGGCACGATGCGCCACGTGGTTTCCACGTCGTCTTCACCCGCGTCGGTGATGCGGAAGCGGAACCATGCGTCCGCACCGGGGGCGATGGGGCCGACCGTACCGAGCACCTTGGCATCGCTGTCGGAGATGACTTCGGCCAAGACCCCAAAGGTGCGGTGGACCGTGAACGCCACCTCGGTTCGAAGGTCGGCGTCGTTGCCGCTCACGACGAGCACACGGACCAATCCAATGTCCTGAGCTTCACGCGCATCGGGCGGGAAGACGGTCATGCGCAACGTCAGTTGCTGGAAGGAGCCAATGGAAGGCGTCAGGCTGTTGATGCCCTCTTCCACGAGTTGTTGCCCAGTGTCGTTGTCGTAGAAGCGGTAGAGCCACGATTCTGGAAGTTCGGTCACGCGGAGTTTGAACGCGTCCGTGTCGAATCCGGCGTTGAACACGTCGATGTAGAAGTCCACGCCCTCTTGGGCGTCGGACATGTCCACGTAATGGGAGAGGGTTTCGTCGTACAGGTCTGGCCGGGTTGAATCGGCGATCTGACGCTGGTGCTCGACGTCCTCAAACACCGACACGCGCGGCTCGGCGTAGACGCCGACCTCGTCAAAGTCGAGGGTGAGGTCAACGATGGCCACCTCAACGAGTTGCCCGTCGCCGTTTTCTGCGTACGCGCGGGCTTCGATTTCCAAACGTGAAGGTGCGTTGGTCAGGTCTTCGCCGACCTCGATGGAGAGGATGGGGCGGACGACGTCGCCTCCACCGTTGAGGGTGTAGCCGGCAGGCTGGTCCCATACCGGGTCAGACCATGAGGAAGGAAGCGAGCGAGCGAGGTCCAAGCGCACCTCCATGGAAGCGGCGGAGGCGCCGATGTGCGTGACGAGGAACTCGACGGTGCTGGTCTGCCCAGGAGCGATCAGCACGGTGGTGGGCTGGTTGCTGGGGACACCGAGGTTGATGCCGTGCTCGACGAACTCCACGCCACCATGCTCATACAACACCGTGTGACCTTGGACGTCACGGATTTCGAGGGCGAGTGGATAGACGCCGGGGGCCATGGAGCCCGCGTCGTAGGTCCACGTGTAGTTGCCGACGAGGCCTTCGTTGTCGAGCCGGAGGTCGTCGTCGTCGAACTCCTTGTCGAAGACCGCCGAGGCCCCATTGGGCGTCGAGAGCACGAGGTTGACGGACTGGATGTCGGCTCGGCCGAAGGCGTCACGCACGTCGACATCGAACTGAATCTCACGGTCCTCGCCAAGGGCGTTGGGGGCCCACGTCAAGGTCTCGGGGTCGCCCCACGCCGAGCCGGGGGGGTGGACCTTCACGGA
>DUHJ01000150.1:3857-4773 GCA_013330925.1 Candidatus Poseidoniaceae archaeon
CGCCCCACGCCGAGCCGGGGGTGTGGACCTTCACGGACGAAGCCGAGAGGGCGTTGGCCATGACCTCCAAACGGGAGGTTCCCTCCGTGGAGTCCAAGTCGCCGTAGGCGATTTCGATGTCGCAATCGTTGCCGCCACCGATGGGGTTGCCACCGCCTTGACCCTCGCAGGAGGCTTGACCGTCGATGACCAACTTCAGGCTCTTGCCGTTTGGAACCGTCACGCCGTTGGACGAGATGTCGAAGAACACCTCAGAGGAGGTCCACGCGCAATTTTGCTGGAAAGTGGAACTGCAGGGGTCGTCCAGGTCGATGTTTTCGCTGCCGATTTGTGTGTCTCCTGCCTTCAGCGAGAACGCCACGTCACCGGTCGAGCCTTGTTGGCCGCGGAATCGCATGTAGATGGTGAGTTGAATCTGGTCGTTGTCGGAGCCTTCGCCGTACAAGGTCAGGTCAGAGATCATCTCCGAAGATCGGAATTCGATGCCGCCGAGGGTCGAGAGTTCCTCTTGGCTGCCCGAGGGTTCGATGGTGGTGATGTGACCATCGCCACCGGCGCTTGAGTTTTCAGCGTCCAAATACAAGCGGTAGTTCTCAAGACCTGCAAGGCTGTTGGCGGGCTCCTCAGATGGCTCGAGCGCCACGTGTGGGGGGACCTGAACAAGTCCTGCCATGGTCGAGAGGACAAGCAGGACCAACATCGAGAGCGCGAGTCCTCGATTGGCTTGTCCGTGCGTCAACATCCAGACCACCGTCTTGCCCTGCCCGCGGGGGTGTTAAACCGTTTTCCATTCCGCGTGTTCCACCGGCTCAGATGCCGACGAACTGAAGGGGACCGGCCGTGTGGAGCAAGCACAGGGGTGGCCGAGCGGTCAAAAGCGCCGGATTTAAGCTCCGGTCCCAGATGGGTTCGAGGG
>DUHJ01000064.1 GCA_013330925.1 Candidatus Poseidoniaceae archaeon
GCCTTCGACTTCTTCGGGAGCAACGCATCCTGCGAGTGCTCCGAGGCACATCAGAAGGATGAGGGTGGCCGCCGTGGTTTTTCGTTGATTGAGCATGGTCATGCTTCGTCTCTTCCTTCCAATGGTGTATCCACCTAATCACCGCATTCTCAATTCCCGAACATATGCCTACATACCCTCGGCCAACAAGCCTCGCCATTCGGTTCATATCATGGGAGGCGTCCCTCGTGTTGTGAAGCGGACCAAGGCGCCGTTGCTTGAGGCCGTGTTTGAGCGGACGGCCACGATCATGTCCGATGCTTTGGAACGAGGCACCCTTGCTTGGCCGCTTCCTGCTCCCCCGCTCATCGACCCAGATTTCCCGCCCTTGATGCCGAACGCACCCGCGGACGTCACCACCTCGGCTTTGTCCTTGTTGCAAGCTGACCGAGGGACCTTTGAGCGTCATCTGGATGACGTCGTCGACCTTGTCGTGCCCCATCGGATGAGTTTGTCCGACGACCCCTACGAAGTGCACGGACGCTGGCTCGCCAAGCGAACAGACGACATTGCGGGTCGCATCGTGTACCGTCTGACGACCGCCTGGCTGGCCCAGTCCCTTGACCGAGAAGCACCGAACACCGACCGGTGGTGGCTTGCGGTCTCTCTCTTGAATGGGTTGGCGAAAGCCGCGCATGGGCAAGCGGTGCACGAAGGCTACCACCTTTTGGAGTCCATTGCGCTGGCGCAACGACCCGGCACGTGGCACACCCAGCCCGACGTCGGTCCGCAACACATGGGGTGGAACCCGCACGCGGTGGTGCCCCGCACCACAGAGGTGGAAGCCCACACCGCCGGAACGGAAGCCGCTGCATGGGTCCTCACGCGCCTCGAACAGGGTGACATCGACCGCCGCCTCCTCCTCATCCGCTGGGTGCAACTGCTCCTTGAGCGACCCGGTTTGATCGAACCCCTTGGGCTCATCGACATCCTCCTGCGTCGAGCCGCCGACCCTGAAGCAGAGGTGGCCGCAAACGTGTGCACCTGCCTCGCCCGTCTGGTTGAACGTGACGCGGAACGCGGTTTGGAGGTCATTCATCGTCTTCACGCGAGGGAGGAACTGCCCGTGCGGCGAGGACTTGCTGACGTCTTGACCCGCCTGTTCCGTCGCGTGACCATCCACGCCGTGCCTTTGCTTCATGACATGATGCAAGACGACGACGAGAGCGTGTTGGCCGCCGCAAGCGCGACGATGCACGACCTTCGATTCTTGGACCAAGATCAGTGGGTGGCCACGATGGTGAACGCACTCGACCACCCGGTTCCAATCGTACGTCGCAACGTGGTCATTGGCCTCCGGGACTACATCAGCGCCCGGCCCGAAGACGAAGTTGGCCTGCTCCCAAAAGCGTGGTCGGACGGCGACGAAGTCGTTCGAACCCGGTTGCGTGAACTGCTGCTGAGGATGGACGAAGTTGACCCCGCGCATCTGGCACGGGTCTGGGAACGGGTCAGCGAAGGCCGTGAACTCCTGTTGAACGCCATCGAAGCACGCCGACCGGGTCGGTCGGACGAGTGGCGAGCGTGGCTTTCGTCCGAAGGGCCACTGCCCGAAGCGCTCGTTGCGGAACCTGCAGCGCCAGAGCCGCCGAGCGGAGACGCTGCGGAATTGCCCGAATTGGGGGATGCCTTGGACGTCCTCGACGACGATTTGGGCTTCTTGGATTGAGGATCATTCCTCTTCGCTTAGCGGACCGACCACCGCTCCAACGTACAAGCCGTTGAGCAGAACGAGCAACCCGACCAAGGAGAGCACAAGTCCTGCGGGCTCTGGCATCCACGCGTCCACCTCGTCTCGCCCGGCACCGTAGGACAACAGCATGAACACCGCTCCAACGGCAACCACCCGAGGCCACATCCCTGCCGGGTCGTCCCAGAGGTCCAAGGTCGGAAGCAGTCCTTTCGTCGAAAACGTCCTGCGGAACCAAGCGACGTAGAGACAACCCACGCCCGCAAGGCCGAGGAAACCGGTGCCCATGGCTCCGCTGCCCCATGGCCCGTCCGGGACGAGGTCCACGAAGGTCTGAGCCACAAGCAGGGCACCGGCGATGCCCCACGCCTCCCAACGACCTTCGGCCACAGCCACTGTTCTGGCCGATGCTTGAAAGGCTGTCCGACGGCATCACCCGTCATGGCTGCAGTCGAGGATGCTCTCATCGTGGCCGGCGGGCTTGGGACGAGGATGTTCCCCGTGAGCGCGATGCTGGCTAAGGAAGCGTTGCCCTTGGTGGACGTCCCTGTCCTGACGCATCTGATCCAAGAGGCCGCCCATGCCGGTGTGAAGCGGGTCCACGTGATTTCACGTCCTGGGAAAGACCTGAGCGCATGGGTGGAAGGGCGAAGTGGATTGGCTTCCTTCCGTCCTGACATGCACGCTCACCACCTTGATCCCGGCGTCAACGTGGAGGTTTTGATTCACGAGCAACAGGAACAGCGTGGGCTGGGTGACGCGATTTCATGCGCCCTCCACGCCGTTCAAGGGCCCTTTCTGATTTTGCTGGGTGACAACCTGCTGATGACCGAGCACCGGACCACGGGCGTGCTGGCGCCGTCCACCGCCTCTCGCGACTTGGTGGAGGCGTTCGAACAAACGGGCCGACCCGTCGCGGGCCTGATGCGCGTCAGTCCCGAAGAATCGACGTCCTTTGGCATGGTCCGCATGGAGGACGGGCAAATCCTCGAGGTGATCGAAAAGCCTCCCTTGGGCATGGCTCCGTCCGACCTCGCCCTCTGTGGCCGGTACCTTTGGACAGAAGACGCATCACGCTTGCTGGAGCATTACGGCGTCGAGGAACACGGAGAATTGCAAAGCATCCGAGTGCAGGAACACTGGATGAACGACGGTGGCATGGAAGGCGTGGTGCACGAAAACGCCGTGTGGTACGATGCAGGCCGCCCGCTGCCGTGGTTGAAAGCCCAGATCGACCACGCGCTCCGTCGCGAAGACTTCGGTCCTGAACTTCGGGAATGGTTGACTTCACGCATGGCGTGATGCTGCCAGACGCGGCCTTAGCGCCGACCTGGGCGCCAGAAGGACATCGGTTCAGGTGGTTCACCCAGGGCGTGCCGGCCGGCAAGGTGGTCGGCCCGCTCGTTCCATCGATGGCCACGGTGGGCCCGGACGTGGTCCCAACGAACGGTGTGTTGGGCCGACACTTCACGCCACAATTCCTGAACGCGTTGAACCAACGCGCGGTTGGCTTTGGCTTTCCATGAGCCGTCGGCCAGATTTCCCGCATAGATGGAATCAGCACGAATCAAGGCGGTGCATGCGGAGTCTTGCATCAACAACCAGCGAAGGGCGTGGGCAAAGGCCGACAATTCCGCGGTGTTGTTCGAACCGACTTCGGCCCCGAGGTAACCCTTTGCGTCGGAATCGGTCACCACCGAACCTGCTTCTTCGTGGACCAATTCACCTGAACCACGGCCGTGAGGCAGGTCCCCGGACACGACCACAAAGGCCCATGAAGCCGGCGTGGAGGCGTCCACATCGCGGTTACCTGGGCACGAACCGTCCACGTAAATCGTCCAGTCCGGGGTGGCGTCCATGGACGCCCCTTCCTCACTCACCGAGCATGGCGGCATAGGCCGCAGCGTCCATCAAACCGTCCAATGCGGACATGTCATCAAGGCGCATGCGCACGATCCAGCCCTCGCCATAGGGGTCGCTGTTCATCCGCTCTGGTTCGTCTTCAAGGGCGTCGTTGACCGCAACAATTTCACCGGCAAGAGGTGCGAAAATGGGGGAAGCGGACTTGACGGACTCCACAACAGCGAATTCGCCCATGTCGTCCATGGTGTCTCCCTCTGAGGGGAGTTCGATGTAGACGATGTCGGTCAACGCGTCTTGTGCGTGGTCGGTGATGCCAATGGCAACAAGGTCACCTTCCACGCGCAACCATTCGTGTTCAGGCGTGTAGCGTAGGCCATCCGGGATTTCGCTCATGCACCTGCGTCAGCCTCCGCGGTTCAAGAACGCACCGTCGAGTTCAGGCTTCTTCATCGAGTGCATCGCGAAGCGCGTCCGCCTCGAGCCGGGCCCATGCACGGCTGCTTCGCTCCTTTTGCTCAAGGTCGGACATTTCTTCTTTCAACCGACCCGTCATCGCCTCTTCTCCTTCTTCCGGAAACATGGCAACGAGGCTTGGAGCACCTTGCCTCAAGGCCACACCGGCCGCGACCAGCACGGCCCCGAGCAAGAGCACCAGCGTTCCTGATTCGGAGAGGTCGAGCGTCGTCCGCATGCTCTGGAGACCGAAGGCCCAAGCGAGCAAGACGGTCAGTCCACCCCCGATGAGCAGGCGTTGAGCCATCAACGCCGGAGGCAACATGGTGCGATGAAGGGCCTCTCCGTCTTGAACGTGGTGCGTTCAGTAGGTCTCACGCATCAGCTTGTGAATCTTGTACGGCAGGAGGGCACGGTTGACGGGCGTCACTTCGAGGATGCGTCCGTCGTCCCGTCGGCGAATGTCCTGGAGCAGGGGGTGTCGGCTCTTCTTGTGCAGGGTCAACAAGGTCGGCTTGTCGACTTTGAGGACCTCGCGCACGGCCTCGACATAGGCCTCGGATTCAACGGTGAACTTTCCAATCTCATCGATGACGATGACTTCGGATTCCTCCCTTGCCCGGCGCAGGGCGGGAATGGCGACGCGCTCCAGTTCTGCAAGGTCCAAGCCAAGGCCGAGGACCCGGAGGCGGTCGTCGTTGCTCCGATGGGCGATGATGCCTTCATCGCCGGACACGATGTCAATGATCTTGTACCCTTGGCGCTCGCTACCCTCGAGGATCGGTTCCATGCGCAGCCCGGCCAAAATGAGGGTGTTTGGATCGCCTCCACGCATCCGAAGTTCTCGGACCCGTTCGTCCTCAATCATCTCGAGGACTTTGCTCATCACGGCAGATTTCCCTGAGCGGGGCAAGCCAGTGATACCGATTTTTGGGTGAAGTCCCATGATGACATCCTCCCAAATCGAGCGTTTGGAACATCGGGGCAGCCCGTATAAACCCTGTTGCGAACGATGCCGAAATGTCCGGAATCCGGTATTCATACGGTGCTCTCGTGCAGCGAGGCCATCCAATTCAACCCTGATTCGACCCAAATGAAGGCCTCTTCAAGCAACGATGACTCAACGTCCAAGGCCTTGCACATCTGACGAAGCAAGCGAACTTCCTCCTTGTCGTAGGCCCCGTCCACCGCGGCAACATAGGCCGCCAGAAAGAGCACGGTTCTGGCGTGCTTGCCGTCAATCTCGGCCAGGGAGGCCGACCACAACGGCGGGTCCGTGAGTTGGTTCCGTAGGCCCGCTCGGGCTTCGGGATGCAGCATCACGGCCCCCATGATCGATTCAACGCAGGCCGCTTCTTCGGCCACGATGGCCCCGTCGGCGGCAGCGACCGCGACCAGCACTTCCAGCAGCGCATGACGCTGTTCAAGCGGAAGGTCCAGCGCCGCCGCCAAGAGCACAGGATCACGCCAAGTCGTTCAACAGGGCATAGCCCTCGTTCATCCAAGCATAGCCGTCCTCGGTCCACTTGAGGAGGCGGTCCACGGCGTCCGTGGAGAGACCCAGATGGGTCGCGATGTCCTTCAGCGCTTCGAGTTCATCGTCGTCCACGTTGCCGTCGGCTGCGGCCATCAACACCGAATCACGCAGAGCGAGACGCCCGGCTTCTGGGCCAAGGTCCTTCATGCACTCTTCCAGCGGCGGGGGTACCTTCAACGCGGAACGGATGGATTTTCGCTGGTTTGGCGACAAAAGCGCTGTACCAAGCCGTTGTTCGAACATGGCCATTTCGTCAACGGTCAGTTCGTCGTCAACGCGGGTCATGAACGCCAACACCTTGGCGTAGGCAAACCGCTCCTCTTGGGGAAGCTTGTGCAGGGTGTCGGGCAGCATGGGGTGAAGGCTGCAACGCCCCTCAAGAACCCAACGGCGAAGCACACGCCTCCGGAACCAACACAGAAGGTCCAGAGCATCGCCGAAACGGTTCATGGCCAAGCACGAGACTCAAAGAAGGGCGTGATGCACAGACCTCCATGGAACCCTCCTTGAACGTGCATGGCCAACGCCTCGAAGCGTGCTCTGTGGACCCGCTGACCGGCTGGTACCGGGACGGGTGCTGCAACACCGACGAGCACGACCGTGGGCTCCATACGGTGTGTTGCATCGTCAACGAAGCCTTCCTGAATTTTGCGAAAGAAGCGGGCAACGACCTGATGACGCCGGCGCCTCAGTTCAACTTCCCCGGCTTGAAGCCGGGAAACCAATGGTGCGTGTGCGCCGCGACCTGGCGCGCCGCGGCCGAAGCGGGGGCAGCATGCCCTGTGGACCTCGAGGCGACCCACCAACGGACGCTCGACGTGGTGCCGTTGGAACTGCTTGAGTTGCACGCCGTGTGATCAGTCGTCGTTGGTGACGACGTCTGAAGGCTTCCCTGTGAGGGTGGTGCGGAGCCGGGCGTTGTCGTCCTGCATCGCGTCCATGAAGGCGTACTTCACGCCAAGGGACTCGGCCAAGACGCCAAGTGCAAGGCTGTCCTTGGGCAAGCATTTGCCTCCAAAACCCCGGTAGAGGCCAAAGATTGGATCGAGGTGCGAGGGGCCAATAGGTTGGGCTTGGGGCGAGGTGATGATGTCGCGGATGGCGTACCAATCCTCGCCAAGGCCCTGGCAAATGTCGTACAATTGGTTCGCAAAGGTGACTTTGAGGGCATAGTAGGTGTTCTTGGTGTACTTCACCAATTCAGCCTGAGTTGGAGTCACTTGGAAGGTCTGGTCGGTCCGCAGGACCCCTGCTTCGCGGTGTTGTTGGAAGACCATGTCCGCCACTTCAGGATGGTGCGTTCCACACACGAGGATGTCTTGGTTGGCGAAGTCGTGGAGCCGTTGCCGTTCGACCAAGAACTCTGGAGAATACGCGATTTTGAGGTGGCTGTATCGCTCGTGCCAAGCCTGTGTCGTCCCGGGCACCACCGTGGACTTGATGACCGCGACAAAGCCCTCGGGAAGCGCATCGAGGATGCCTTCGACGATGCGCGTGTCGCACGCCCCGGTCTCGGGGTGAGGTGGGGTGGGCACGGCGATGTACGCCATGTCGACGTGATCGGTGACGTCAGCAAGTTCCGTGCCCCGTGCCGGGTCATGGACGAAGAGCTCGTGTGCCTCAGCGAAGCAATGTTCGATGGCCCCGCCGACCATGCCTGCGCCAATGATGCCGACCTTCACGTTCATTCCCTCCGAAGTTCATCCCTGTGCGGGCTTGGGTTCAAGCGACCTTCTTTGGCCATGATGCTGGCTTGTAACAAGGTCGCGGGTGTGCCGCAATCGATCCACGTTTCTTCACCAACGTTCAGGAGCGTTGTGGCCCGCTTTTCGACGTATTTTCGATTGATGTCAGAAATGGAGAACGCGTCGCCTTTGGCGGCCACCGCCTCGTCCACAAAGGTCCAGAATCGCTCGTCGTAGAGGTAAATGCCGCCGATGGCAAGGTTGGACGGCGGGACCTCGGGCTTTTCCACGATGTCCACCACGCTGCCGTCCTCGCCCAAAACCGCCACGCCAAAGGCGCGTGGGTCGGCCTCTTCCCGGGCGAGAAGCACCGCACCAGGCGGAGCGGTCGCTTCACGGAACATGGACACGTGATCTTCCAATTCCACGGTGGTGATGTTGTCGGAGAAATAGACAAGCAGGCGAGTGTCTTCGTTGTGTGGCCGGGCCAAACCCAGCGCGTAGGCAACACCACGGGGTTCCTCTTCCAGCACGTAGTGGATGCGTTCGCCGGGAAGACCGGTTCCGACGTGTTGAGCGATTTGACCGATGAACCGGTTCGCGATGATCGTGATGTCCTTGATGCCCGCGCGCCGAATGGTGCCCAGCGCGTAATCGATGACGGGGCGCTCGTGGATGGGCAAGAGCGTCTTTTGCGTGTAGCGCGTGAACGGTGCCAAGCGGCTGCCATGACCGCCTGCGACAAGGATGGCCTTGACGTTCACGCTCCCCCCACCCATGTGCTGTTCAAGGCTCCTCCGGTTGCGAAGGTCGGTTGAGATGATGGAAGGTTTCCTCCGGCCCAGGGCGGGTCAACTTGTTGGCGGCGATGAGGTCGCCAAGGCGCTCAAACCCTGCTTCCTTGAGGTCGGGGTCGTCCGCTTCGCTGGCGGCCCAGCGCGCCGCTGAGACCTCATCGTGGCGCCGGTCTGCTTCGGCGCGAAGCAATTCCGAAGGCCGAAGCGGCCCTTCGAGGCCGTCGTACGCGCGCCCCGATTCGATGGCATCCCTACGTTCACCTCCGCCGAGGGAGGCTTCGGCCCGCCCGGCGGTCCAACCTGCCGCATCGCCACCTCGACGGCCATCGGAGGGAGGAAGATGGGATGCGTCGTCCTCAAACTCACCCCGCACCATGTTGGACGCAAGGTACAGGATTTGCAAACCGGCTGTTCCGAGGATCAAACTGACCCAAGGCCAGAACGCAGCGTTGCCGTTGCCCCGCAGGAGCAGGGGCAGGACACTTGCGGCGAGAAGCACCGCTGCGAGACACACCGCAACGAACGGGCGCCGAACGATGGACGGCATGCCCTCACCGCTGATCGAGGAAACGGTTCAGGCGATCGAGGAGTTCCTCCGTGGAGATGGCTTCCTCTTCCCATCCCAAGCGTTGGCGGCTGGCCTCAGCCGCGACGCGGAAGGCCTCGCGCATCCGTTCCAACGAAAATTGGAAGAGCACGCCCAGCAAAAGGACGGCGCCGATGCCATACCGGATCTCAATGCTTCCAATCAACCCCGAGACCAGCACGATGATGACGATGCCAAGCGTGGTCCTGCTCCGCAACTTTGCGTCGCCTTCGACGGCGGCCTTCCACCGTTCGGCAGCTTCGCGACGGGTCATGGTCAAAACGACCACTCACCCGATGCATGGAACGAACACGTCGTCGTCAATCTCGAGCAGCAGCTCGGTGGTCAGAAGGTGATCGAGGGCTTCGTCCACCTCGTCGGGCGACACGCCAAGGTTGAGCATGCCTTCGAAAATCTGGCTCAAGGTGGCCACGCCTTCATGCGTTCGACAGACCTCGTCAACCACCCCAAGCATGGCGCTGGCGCAAACCGCGAGCAAGGGGTCGTCGGTCGCTTCTCCTGGAAGGAGGTCGATGTACAAGCGAGCCGGGTGCAATTCCTCTGCTTCTTGGTCGGCTTGGACGCGGGCTTCGGAAGAACGACGCCCAAGTCCGGAGAAGGCGGCGTCTTCCACGGGCTCGAAGCAATCGAACAGGTTGCGCTGAACGCCAGGTCCGGCCTCGTCCTCGTCGGTCATGCGGCGTTGAACCGCCTCAAGACGGTGCAAGCGTTGTTCGAGACGCAAACGCTCCCGCGCCAGATCGGACTCAACGAGGTCGAGATGCTGCTCTGCAGCCTCCTGCAACCAAGCTTCCAACGTCCATTCTGGATCCAAGCCCGCCATGGTGTCGACCAGACGTGCGACGGCGCCGGTCAGAACGTCTGCGGGGAGGGGGCTCCGTCCTTCTCGCTCCGTCGTCATGGTCTAACCAAGTCTTCGTGGCGGACTATGAAGTATGGTGCAGATGAAGGAAGGAAATGGCCCCCTTGTGCCCCGTTCATCTCAGGGGTTCCGTTCAAGAGGGAGTTCTCCGTGGCGCGGGCATGGGCGACCACCGCATTGCCGTGCTGCCCGGTGACGGGGTGGGCCGCGAGGTCGCGCCTGAAGCCGTGCGCATCTTGGACACGGTGATGGAGCACACCGCCCACGGGTTCACCTACGACCACATCCCGTGCGGCGGCCAAGTCTGGAAAGAGACCGGTCTCGAATGGGAAGAGGGCGCGTGGGACCGTGTCAAGGAGGACGCGGATGCGATTTTCCTTGGTGCCATCGGACTGCCAGGAGCGCGCCTCGAGAACGGAGACCTCGCAGGTGGTGGCGTCATTCTGGGCATGCGCTCCGGCCTTGACCTCTACGCGAATGTTCGACCCATCCGCCTTTACGAAGGCGTCAAGCACAAGGTTCACGGAAAATTCCGCCAAGTTTGGGACCACGACATGGTCGACATGGTCGTGTTGCGTGAAAACACGGAAGGGTTGTACCACAGCCTCTTGCGCCGCTGCGCAGACCGGGCCGCTGGACGTGACCCCTACGAACCCCCCGAGATGACCTTCCCCGGTCTTGAAGGAGAAGTCGCCTACGACCCCCGCCCCATCTCCAAGCATGGTTCGGCGCGCATCTCCCGCATGGGTTTCGACATCGCCACACGGCGCAACGGCGCTCCGGGAGACGGGGTGAGCCGCGTCACCTGTGTGGACAAATCAAACGTGACGCGCGGATGTCAACTCTTCCGTCGCACCTTCGACGAAGTCGGTGAGGGCTATGCCGGAATCGAGCGGGACTACGGTTACATCGACGCGTTCATGCAATGGATCACTCGAAACCCCGAGCACTATGACGTGGTGGTGTCAAGCAACATGTTCGGAGACATCTCCACGGACCTTGGTGCCGTCCTTCAGGGTGGCATGGGCATGGCCGGTTCTGCGAACATCGGTGACCACCACGGCATGTTCGAGCCGGTGCACGGCTCGGCTCCCAAGCATGCCGGAAAGGGCATCGTCAACCCGATTGCCTCCATCTCATCCGTTCAAATGATGCTCGATTGGCTTGGCCGCCGCACCGACGACGACGATCTGGTCGAGGTCGCTGGATACGTTGGAACGGCCATCGCGGATCACGTTCGAGACGGGAAGCAACTGACGTACGACCTGGGCGGATCTGCCTCAACCACGGACGTCGGCACAAGCATCGCCACACGGCTTGCCGATGCACTTCGCGAGCGGTGAAGGCATCACACGAACCGGTGCTCCATGTGGGCAGCGATGTCGTCCAGCGAGGCTTGCAGCGATGCGAGGTTGTCCCACCCAGGATTTGGTTCCAACGCCAACCCTTCGTTGGCGTGCTTGCGCAGGGCTTCTGCGACACGACCGACCTCATCCACAAGCGTGACCGTTGCGGTCCGGGCCGTGCGCGAGAGGGGATTCAGGTCCACGACAAGGACCGTTTTGCCCATGGCCACCAAGGCCTCGCATCGGTCGCCGTCTTCGAGGGGAACAAGGATGACGTCCGCTGACGCGATCCCCTCGGCCTCGCACTGGGCACGCGGTCCTTCGAGACCGGGAATTCGCCCGTCGGTGCGCCGACCGAGCACCTCGACACGAAGGTTATCTTCGGCGCACCAGCCTTCCAGTTTTGCGATCAAGCCGTCCATCCTTGCTTGGGTGCGATAGAAGATGTTCACCTCCACCCGGCACGAGAGCGCGTCGGCCAGATGGAGCAAGTCGCGCCCTGCCAAGGCCACGGTGTTCCCGTTGACGGAAATGACTGGGCGTTGCGCCGCTCGCAACCGGGCGTACGCCTCCGCTGTGGCCTTGGCCGCAGACGGAGTGGTTCGTTCTCCGAGGAGGTAGTCGTAGGCTTCTCCGCGTCCATGGGCGATCAAGGCGCTCCCTGCAAGGAGCCCTTCTGCCGCTGCCTCTTCGATGAGGTGACGGCGCAACAAAGACGCGTACCTCGGGTGACTGGGGTCTGCTGCGATGGGGTTCATGCCGTCACCCCGTCAAGCGCCGTCCATGAGCATGGTGAGATCGAGCGGTGGAACGCCACGGTTGACCGCGCTGGTGCTGACCACGTCCATGCCGCTCTCTTTCCAATCAGCGAGGCCTTCGAAGGTGATGCCGCCACTGGCTTCCAGCACGACGTGCTCACGAACCCCAAGGCCCTCCATTTCAGCTGCAACCTCTTTGCAAACCTCTGGGCCAAGGTTGTCCAACATGATGACCAGAGGCATGTCGCCCATGGTGTCCCGGTGTTGGCTCCACGCCAAAGCGGCGGTCAAGGCTTGTTTCGGGCTGGTGGTTTCAATCTCGATGAACGCATGTGCTTCGTTGGGTACCAACGAGGTCACCGCCGCTTGGACGCGGCTGACCTCGTCCTCGCCGTAAGCGACGAGGTCGTTTTCTTTGAGCATGAGGGCGTCGTCTCGGTTGAGGCGGTGGGTCAGGCAACCGCCCAAGTCAGCGGCCCACTTGTCCAACAACCCAAACACGGTCTTCCTGGTGCAGGCAACCTGCCCCGGTGCCACCATGAACCAAGCACGTGCCGAGGTGGCGATGCCAGAGAGATGGCCAAGAAGGTTCAGGAGCGAGCGTTCGATGGCCAGGAGGACGTCGGCAGGGCCGGTCAAACGGCCGATTTCATCGCCGTTCCCCACCTGCCTGCCGTCGCCCGCGCTCCAAGACACCCGAACTTCTGGAGCCCAAATTTGGAGCATGTGATCCACAGCAGCGGTGCCGGCCACCAAACCCTCTGAACGGGCCAGCACCGAGGCGGAAGCCGTTTCTGAACGGCCCATGAGGGGCATGTCGATCCCATCATCGGCAAGGACGGCTCCGACCCATCGATCGATGCTGGCAAGCAGTCGGTTGGACGGTCCGTCGGCGGCCGTCCACAACAAGTGGCCTCGGTCGTGAGGCACCTTGCCCCCCTTTCCCATGAACCACGATGCGTGCAAGACCTCATCAAAGCACCCCTGCCGCTCCGCAAGGCCCATGCCGTTCCATCGTGCGCGAGGGACATGCAGCGGGTCGTGGTGGTGGGCGGTGGCCTCGCCGGACTTGCCGCGGCCCTCGAAGCCGCTTCCTCGGGTCACAAGGTGATCGTGCTCGAAGCCCGAGACCGCCTAGGTGGACGTGCCACCACCACACCGGGCCGCTATGCAGACCTTGGGTACGGACCTCACATCTTGCTGCGTGGCGGCACCTTGCACCGGTTGGTCCGACGGCTTTCCCGGACGCGCCCGGCCACGTTGGCGGTGGCTCCACATCGCCTGAAGGTCGTTGGGCACGGTCCGCTCCGCTCCCTTCGAAGCGTGCGGGAGACCGCCAACGTCCGACGAGCTTTGCGCTCTTCTGAACCCTCCAACCACCCGTCGGTGCAGGCCGCAAGGCTCCTTGCGGGGTGGGGGATGCCGGCTGAACATGGCCCCCTGAACGACCGGGCTGAAGCCGTGTTCATGGGCCAAGGCTTGCTCCTTCACGCAGGTTGGGCGGACCTCATCGGGCGGATCCTTGCCGCCCTCGACGAAGTCGGCGTGCCCATCGAAACCAACGCGAAAGTCATCGCCGTCGAAGACGGATGTGTGCATTTGGAAGACGGACGGGACGTCGAAGCGGACCTTGTCGTGGTGGCGGCCGGACCACGACGGGGAGCCTTGCTGCTCGAGGCCGAGGCAGGCCCCTCCCATCGGGTGAGCACCGTCGAAGCCTTGCTGGATGCGGTGCCCTTTGGCGAGCATCAGGGCCTGATCGACGTTGAAGAAGGGGCGGTCGCGCTTCGCTTGCCTCATCCTGAACCCGCCTTCACCCACCTCAGCGCCGTCGCCGTTCCTCGTGAAGGTGAGGACGATGCGTCACGGATGGCCCGCCTCGAAGGATGGTTGGACCGGCACTTGGCCGGTTGGCAGACCGCTGTGGCCGAGGACCGTCGACAACCCGGCCTTGACCTGGCCATGACCGAGCGAAGCACGGCGAGCGTCAACGGAGTGGTGCTCGTGGAGCCTCACTTGGGGCTGTCAGATGCACTGATTGACGCGACACGCGCCAGCGTTCGGGCGGCCTTGTCCGGTGACGATGCCTAAGGCCCGCCACACACGCCGGGGTGGCATGCGCCTCGTCTCTTGGAACGTCAACGGCTTGCGTGCCGCCATCCGGAAGGGCATCGACGGATGGATCGAGACCATCGGCGCAGACGTGTTGATGCTGCAAGAGACACGCGTGCTCGAGGAACAGTTGCCTAAGGACTGGTCGTGGCCTCAGGGTCATGCCGTCCACCTTCATCCTGCAGAAAAGAAGGGGTATTCTGGCGTGGCCACGCTGAGCACCCTTGAGCAAGACGTGCTTCCCGGATTCGCCTGGGGCGAGGACGCCACCGACATCGAAGGCCGCGTCCTCGTGACCCGCCACGGCGAGTTGGTCTGCGTCAACACCTACCTGCCCAACGGCGGCGGCGGGCCGGAGCGCCAAGCGTACAAGGAGCGCTGGATGGACGCATGGCGGGCATGGCTTGCGCCGTGGCTCGAAGCAGACCACCCGGTGGTCGTGGTCGGGGACCTCAACATCGCTCATACCGAAGACGACATCTGGAATCCCAAAGGCAACGCAAAGACGAGCGGTTTCCTTCCACAAGAGCGCGCGTGGTTCACGAAACTATTGGGCGACGGATGGGTCGACAGTTTCCGTCACGTGAAGGGCGAAGGCGAGAAAATCTACTCCTGGTGGTCCAACCGAGGCAACGCCCGAGCTGACGACAAAGGATGGCGCATCGATTACCTCCTGTGCAACCCGGCTGCCGCCAAGCGGATCGTCGCCGTGGACATCATCCGCCAAGCCGGGCTCGAGGTCAGCGACCACGCGCCGTGCATCCTCGATCTTTCGGATTGAGGTCATGACGTGCCCTTGAGGTTCTCACCACCATAGGAGCCTTCATCCACTTTCGCACGATGGCTTGCTGTGCGTCTTTACCACAATCCACGTTGCTCGAAATCGCGGCAAGCCGTGGCCCTGCTAAAGGAACGCGGCGTAGCCTTTGAGGAATGGCGCTACCTGACGGAAGGCGTGCACGATGAAGACCTCACCTTGCTCGCCGGGCTTGCTGGCATCGTGCGCAAAAGCGACCTCGAAACGGACATCGACCTCTCCGACGAGAAGGCCATTCGTGACCTACTGAGGTCAAACCCAAAACCGATGCAACGGCCGGTGCTCGTGCACAAGGGGCGTGCGGTCATCGGCCGGCCACCCGAAGACATCCTCCAACTGCTGGACTGAGGTGAAGCCGTGAACGCGTGGATTTGGTTGCTCATCGCCATCGTCTCCGAGGTCATCGCCACCTCGAGCCTCAAAGCCACGGAGGGATTCACACGGCTCGGGCCGTCCATCGTGGTGATGGTCGGCTACGTCGGCTCCTTCTGGTGCATCTCCCAAACTCTGGACACCATCCCGCTTGGCGTCGCCTACGCGGTCTGGTCAGGTGTGGGCATTGCCGCCCTGGCAGTGGTAACGGTGGTGGTGCACGACCAGAAACTGGATGCTGCGGCGATGGTCGGCATGGGCCTGATCATCGCTGGGGTGATTGTGCTCCGAGTCTTCAGCGAAGCCTCGCTCGAATGAGGGCATTCATCGGGCCGTGATGACGTGGATGCGGCCGTTGCCGCCAAAGGTGGCGTAGAAGAGATCCCCGTTTGGGTGAAAGACGATCGGCAGCGGTGTACCAAGTTCCGAGGCAAAGACAGAGGTGGTGCCGGACCATGTGCCGTCCTCAGCCTGCGTGAAGTCGATGCGGACGATTTCGTGACCCACCGGAACGACGCTGTTCCATGATCCGTACACGGTGGCATACACCGTGTGATTGCCGCCCGGCAGGTCAGAGTTGACCGGACGGTGAGCCAATCCGTTCAGGCTGCTGTGCGGTGTCCACGTGGCCACAGGCGCCTCGGTGCCTTCGGGCACCGGCGTTTCCGGAGCATCGTTCGGCCAACCGTAATCGGCACCTTCGACGAGTAAGTTGACTTCTTCCGGAGGATGATCGCCCTCCCAGTCGCGGCCGTTGTCGCTGAAGAGGTAACCAATGCCCTCGACCCAAACGCCGTCGAAGGAATTGCGCACGCCGCTGGCCAACACGCCATGTTCACCCGTGCTGGCGTTGACCCAAAGCAAGGCCGCGTTTCGGTCATCGACTTCCTCGCACACGTTGCACGTTGAACCCGAATGCCAAACAAGGGTCCCGTTGGGCAAGACGTTGACCGCGTTGGTCTGATGGTTGCCTTCGGGAACCCCCTCGACAAGGACCGTGCTGTTTCCGTTCCACGTGCCGTCCTCGTCCAGCTCAAACAAAGTGAGCTTTCCTGCTTCTGAAACGATCAGTGCGTCATCGAGCAAAGCCACGTCATGGGGCCGATCGAGGCTTTCAAGCAGCGGTTCGGGCGTCCCGGCCTTCCACGTGCCGTCGTAGGTCAGTGGAAGCAGGAGAATACGACCGTCATCTCGGTCGCAGACCAGCATGGTCTCATTGTCCAACCATTCCATGCAGGTGGGACCACCAAGGTTCCCAATCAGCAGGTCAACGACCATGCCGTCCTGCACCACGGGGTCGTGGACGTCAGCGTATGGCCAGATTTGACGGGCCGTGACCAGCAACAGGAGTGCGATCACGAGGGCCGTGGCGTGCCTTCCCCATGCCATGGGCTGCGTCCGCCGTGGTGGGATTTAGCCGCGTGGGTTGGTTCAGTCCCGACGAGCGAGAATCATCGCGGCCGCCATCAGAGCGACCACGGCAGCGGGTGCTGCGAAGCCTGGTGCATCTTCGGATGAGCTGGAATCTGCCTCGCTGGCGGGCGCGGGGTCGCCCTCACCGACCGTCACGATGCCCACCATGTCGGAGGTGGCGTGCGGTTCGCACACGTATGTGAAGTCCTGATCGCCGGTGAAGGTGACGCGGAAGTCTTCGGTTTCGTTGGCCTCGCCGGAACTCAGGCCGCCGTCAGCAGCAACGGTGCCACCTTCTTCCGCGGTCTCAACGACGTTGTGGGCCATGGATTCGTCGGTCCACTGCCAGCACACGGTCGCCCCGTCGTCAACGGTGAGTGACGCTGGGCTGAACTTGACGCCGCTGGGCGCAATGCGGACGACGTGGTCGCATTCTGCGTCGGGCGTCACGACCGCGGTGGCGGAGGTGTCGGTCTCTTCTGACATGCCGGGAGCAGCAAGGAAACTGAACACGACAAGGGTACAAAGCAAGGTGGCGATCAATCGCATGGTCCTGCGGGACGTTTAGCCCCTTTTGAACGGTGACATTTGACCTGCGGTTCAAAGGTCGAACGGTGAAGCGTAATCGTTGACCTC
>DUHJ01000189.1 GCA_013330925.1 Candidatus Poseidoniaceae archaeon
GACGATGAGGACGACGACGACGACAACGACGGTCGAGTGGACGTCGAGGACGCCTGCCCGCGAGGGACCAAAGGCTGGACAAGCCTTCGTTCCGTCGATTGGGATTTGGACGGTTGCCTTGACAGCGGTGAAGACGTGGACGACGACGACGATTTCGTGCTGGACGCGGACGACACTTGCCCCAAGGGTGAGTCGGCTTGGGTCCAAGACAACACCACGGACTGGGATTCCGACGGATGTTTGGACCGTACCGAAGATGACGATGACGACAACGACGGGGTCAACGACGCCGACCTGAACGGCACCATGCTGGACCTTTGTCCGCAATCCACCTTGGGGATGGACGTGGACGAAAACGGCTGTGCCGCTGACCAGCGTGACACCGACGCCGATGGCGTGGTGGACGCGTACGACGAATGCCCTGCAACGCCACTCGGTGAAGACGTCGACCACGAAGGGTGTGAAGACGTGGACGCCGATGGAGTTCACAAGCAAAACGACCTGTGCCCCAACAGTCCTGTCCGTTGGACCATCGACACCGACGGCTGTGCCGTGGTTCAACGTCCAGTTCCTTGGACAAGCACGCAAGGCAACCCCGTCGTGTCTGGCCCCTTCCAAACCGTGGGTGACTTCACCGTACCGACCTTGGACGGCACCACATCCTTCTCCGACCTTTGGGACGGGAACAGCACGTACCTGTTTTTGCTGATGAAGACCAGCGGAAGCAGCTCCAGTTCGTCCACCTTCACCATGAATCCAGGCACCCTTACCAGAAACCTCCCAGACACCGCGCACATCGTCTACGGTTCGTACGACAGCACCTACCGCACGCAGATCAACGACAGAATGGCCGACGTTGAACAGCGCCTGAGTGCAGCCGAAGAGGCCGAGTGGGACGGGCGAATCCATTACTTGGACCTCGACCTGAGCGGTGCGGGTGGCGATCTTGGTGAGGCCCTAAGCGCTCTCGGAGAACCAACCACCTTCGGCATCGATCGGTTTCAGCGGCTCCGCCAAACCGGTTCCACGTACACATGGGGCACATCGAGCACCACATACGATCCACAACACATGTCGCATGAAGCATGGATGTGGCATGCCGAACATCCGGTTGAAATCCGACGGTCAGACCCGGCGGTCGAGGCCGTTGATCTCATGTTTGGTGATCAGCATCAAGGCGGCTGGGGTGGAGGTTTCTCTTCGGCCATGAACGCCACCTTCTCGCTCGATCACGACCTCGAAACCTACGACACCATGGAGATGTTTCACGAGCACGCATGTTCTGAGCGACGGGACCGTTACCAAACGTCATCCGGTGGTTACGCTGGATGCCACGAGTGGGATTACGAGGCCAACCTCAGAATTTGTGACCGCGACAATTCGTCACGATGTGGAACCGAGTTTGCACGCTGGATCACCACCTACGGCCGCGAGGGTCGATGGCTGACGGACCTTTCGCCCTACCTCTTCATGTTGGAAGACGGTGAAGACCGTCGGTTCACGTACCGCGGTGCCAACGGTGGAAGCCTGACCATCACCCTGCTCTTTTCCCGTTGGGGCGAAAGCGCGGTCGATCACCGTCCAACCAACGCAACGTTTGCGTTTACTGGAGGTCAATTCAATGGGAGTTACAACGATCCAGCGTTGTACGACAGGGAGCACACGCTGAACATTCCAACGGATGCCTCACGGGTGCGCATTGTCGCCACCATCACCGGCCATGGTTTCCAAAAGGACGATGCGAATTGTGCAGAATTCTGTGATCATGAGCATCACTTTACGATCGGCGGGAACACCGCGTACGAGTGGCACCCCATCGTGTACAGCAACACTGGATGTGAGCAAGAAGTCCCAAGGGGCGTCGTGGCCAATCAGTTTGGATCATGGCCCTTTGGGCGGGCAGGATGGTGCGCCGGTCAGGACGTGAAGCAGTGGACCTTCGACATCACCGATTGGGTGGCGCCAGGCGCCACGGAAACGCTGAGTTACCGAGGTCTGTTCAACGGGGCCGAATACCAACCGACCGGTGAAACAGAAAACGCGGGACGAAACATCCACGCTGAAATTTGGGTGGTGTACGACACGCCGCTCCCTGAGCGGACTTAGACCAAGGCGGGAACGGGTGCGGGCAGGGGAGCCTGCCCTTCGGTCGGGGTCTCGAGCAGTTCATACCTGCTGTTTCTCCTTCGAGGTTTCAGGCCCGCACGGAGAATGAGGCGCTGCAATTCCAATTCACTGGCGGAAATTTTTGAAGTCCCTGAAGCCGACACCACATTCTCTTCCATCATCGTCGAACCGATGTCGTCCGCACCTCCCAGCAGGGCCATCTGAGCCACGTCAACGCCCATGGTCGGCCAAGAGGCTTGGATGTGATCGACCACGTCCAGCATCAACCGTGCAATGGCAACGTGACGGAGGTACTCCGAAGGACCCGCGCCAAGTTCGACACGGTTCTGCCCTCGGTTCCTGCGACCAAAGGAGTTCGTTTCGAGCTGCACAGGCCAGGCAATAAAGGACGTAAACGGCCGTTCACTGCGTGCGAGAGCTTCGTCCTGCATGCCGCGGACACGCTCCAAGTGTTCCACCCGCTCCGCGGCGCCTTCACCAAAGCCAAACACGTTGGTTGCGCTGGTGACAAGGTCAAGGTGTTGGGCTTCCCTCATGATGCGAATCCATTGCTCTGGACCACCCTTTTTTGGGGAAACGTCGCGACGGACGCCCTCAACAAGCATTTCAGCGCCCCCACCGGGAAGACCATGCATGCCCGCCTCCTTGAGCGCTCGAAGGACGTCCAGCGTGCTCATGCCCGTGATCTCGGCCATGCCTTGGATTTCAATCGGGCTGAAGCAATCCAGATCGATGGAAGGATGGCGGGTGCGTAAGTCACGCAACACGTCAAGGTACCACGAAAAGGGAAGGTCTGGATTGACCCCGCCTTGCATCAAAACACGCACGCCGCCAATGGCTTCGAGTTCAGCAAACCGTTGTGAGATTTCATCGATGGTTTGGGTGTAGACTTCGTCATGCCCCATCGGACGGTAGAAGGAACAGAACTGGCAATTGATGGTGCAGGCGTTCGTGTAGTTG
>DUHJ01000101.1 GCA_013330925.1 Candidatus Poseidoniaceae archaeon
GGGAAAATTGACCCCCGATGCACCCACCCGGAGCCTTGCCGTGCTTGCGGCCTGCGTGCTTCTGGTGGTGCCGCTCGCCTTCCCCGAAATGACGGCCCTCGCCACCTTGACCGCCGTGGTGGTGTGCGGCCTCATCGGTTCTCGCATGACCATCGAGAAGATTGACGCCAACTCGCGCGTGGCGTGCACCACCGTCGGCCCGCTCACCGCGCGAATTGCACTGACGCTCTTCCTCGCCGCCGCCATGATTCCTGGGGCCTTGCAGGCCCTCGGTGTTGGCGGTGCCCTTGACCCCGCGGCAGGTCTCTTGCGCTCTGGAGCGTTCGTGTTTGGCGGGGGGCACGTGGTGCTGCCTTTGCTGCAGGCGGAGGTGGTCGACCCTGGATTCGTCGACCAAGCCACCTTCCTCGCCGGTTACGGTGGAGCCAATGCTGTGCCTGGGCCGATGTTCTCCTTCGGGGCCTTCCTTGGCGGAGTCATCGAAGCAGAGGGGTGGCCAACGGTCGTCTTTGGCGGCGTGAGCGGGGTGGTGCTGGGCTGCCTTGTCGGGGTGGTCGCCCTCAACCTGCCCGGCCTTGCCGTGGTGGTGGCTTGTTTGCCGTTTTGGGAGGACGTGCGGCACCGCCCCTCGGTGCGCTCCACGCTGCGGGGCATCAACGCAGGCGTGGTCGGGCTCTTGGGTGCAGCCCTGCTCTTGGCCACGATGGCCGTCGGTGAAGTCAGCATGGAACGAGGCGTGGCATGGTTGATCCTCGATGCCGCAGTCATCGTGATCGCCTTCGGCCTCCTCCGGTCCAAACGCGCACCTCCATGGGCGGTTGTGATCGGCACGGGATTGGTGCTTGGGGTGGCGTTGGGCCTCCGTTAAACACGGTGACGAACGAAGCCATTCTAACGGGCGAGTCACGCACGTCAGCACTGCACGGTGACCTCTTCCGACCTTCAAATACTCTCGAGGTTGGAGGCCCTCATGGACAGCCTTGCGTATGACGAACATGCCAGAAAAAAAGTGCTGCTGGTTGGCGCCGGTGGCATCGGTTCACACCTGATGGATTTGATCTGCCGTGGCCTCCACGGCCACGCCCTTGACCTGACGGTCATGGACGGGGACGTGGTCGAGACCCGCAACCTTGCGCACCAGCGCTTCACGACGGAGGACGTTGGGGCAGCCAAGGTGGACGTGCTTGCACAGGCGCACACCACGCCTGAACACCGCATCACGGCATGCACGGAAAATCTGCGTGAACCCTCCCAACTCGTCGGTTACGATCTCGTGGTCGTGGCCGTCGACCGTCCCGAACCCCGTCGCCTCGTCCATGCCATCGATGTCCCTTGGATCGACTTGAGGTCCACAGGACGTGGGATGCTCGTCTTGACGCACCTCGATGCGCCTGAACGCATCGCCTCCCAAACGCCCGACCACGCGCCGGCCTCGTGCCAGGCCGAAGGCGTGCTCGAGGCCGGTTTCGTGCAGGTCGGGTTCGCCTTGGCCGCCGCCGTGGGTGCTCAGTGGGTCATCGACCACGTGGTGCACGGCCGCAGTCCGGCCAAGGCGATGATGATGGACGCCGCGTACGGTGGCCTGTCCTTTGGCCCGCTCATGGAGGTGAAGGCATGAGGGAGGACGCTTTGGTGCAGGTCGCCCTGTCCGTCAACCCCGAGGGATTCGGCTGCACCGACGAAGCGTGGGCGGCCGCCATGAACGCCGCATGGGACGGCGACGTCGACGCACCAGAGGTGTTGACCGTGCAGGAACACGCCGCACAGGCCGGCGCGTGGAACGCCGTGTATGTGCTCTCGGCCGTGGCCGGGCTTGAAACCTCAGTGCTCATCGATGCCGAAGGAAGCGTGTTCATCGATTGGGGATCCCCCGGATTGGTGCCCCTCCGCCCTCACGTTGGGGCGCTTGCACCGTTCCAAGTGTGGGTCCACACCCACCCGCGCTTCGACGCCTACTGGTCTGGCACGGACCGCGAGAGCCTGACCAACGGAGCAGGGGTGCTTCTCAGGGCCCTCGTGCTTGGCTACAACGGCGTGAAGCAGGCGAGGAACTTGGGCGATGACGACGATGCAAGTGACCGCATTGGAGGCTCACCGGCCTTGGACAAGTGGTCGCAAGAGGACCCAACCCCTTGGCCTTCGGCATGGCCCAACGAGGTGATGGCATGAGCGTCCGAGCACCGAGAGACGAGGACATCATGATGTTTTGATCAGGCGCCGGTGTAACTGGCACGCCGTCCTTCAATGAGGGCCGAGAGCCCTTCGAGGGCGTCGTCGGTGGAGAAGATGGCTTCCAAACCGTCAAGTTCCATCTGGAGCCCAGCGGCCAGTGAGGTGCCTTCCGTGGCGTCGATGAGATCGCTGGCCATCTTCAGACCGACCGGGGCAACACGGGAGAGGAACTTCATCTGCCTCGCCACTTGCTTGTCCTCTGGATCTTGACCCTCGGGGCATTGACCGGAGAGCAATGCAGCCACGTGTTCGTCGGCGTAGAAGGTCGCGGCAAATGCGGCCACGGGATGAGTTGCATTGCTCGGTTGACCCGGGTACTTTGCCTCGGGCTTCCCTGCGGCCGCGATGGCCGCCACGGTGCCGTCGACGTCGCTGATGGGCACCAAATGGGTGAGGATGCCCAGAGCATGGGCCGTGCCTGCGTCCATCATGTTGCCCGCAAGCACCGCCCAGCGCGCGCAGGGACGGCCCATGATGCGGGCGGGACGCTGTGAACCGCCCAGCCCGGGGTAGATGCCGATGCCCGTTTCGGGAAAGCGGAAGGAAGAACGCCGCGTTCCAACGCGGTAGTCACACGCCAAAGCGAGTTCGAGTCCACCGCCCAACGCAAGGCCGGTGGTCAACGCGATGGTGGTCAAAGGTGAGGCTTCGATGGTGTCCAAGACCACGTGACCGCCCGCCGTGAAGACCTCGATGTCAGGGATGGCGTCGGCCCGGATTTTGTCGACGAAGAACTTCACGTCCGCACCGGCCACAAAGGCCTTGCCCGCTCCGTCGAGGACCATCGTGTGGATGCCTTCGGCCGCGTGGACCTTGGCCACGGCGAGGCCCAGTTGTTCCACCACGGTTTCGTTGAGCGCATTCATGGCTTCAGGCCGGTTGATGGTGATCGTCGCAATGCCGTCGTCCATGTGAACGTCGACGTAGCTGAAGTCCCAACCTTCGCCGCCCTCAGCTTGCCGGGAGAAGAAATCGGGCACGGACCAGCCTTCCCCTGCGAGGGATGAATATGCAGCAGCC
>DUHJ01000006.1:0-228 GCA_013330925.1 Candidatus Poseidoniaceae archaeon
GTCGTGGTCGTCATGGTCGTCGTGACCTTCGCCCTTCAGCACGTGCATGGTGACATCGTGTGGCAGCGCGAAGCCATAGTCGCCCTCGGCTTCGATGTGAAGCGTGATCATGCCGTGATCGACGTGGGTCTCATCGCCGTGGTCATCGTCGTGCTCGGGGAAGGAGAGGCGGTGGGTCACGTGCTCGGCGTGAATTCCCACCATGTCGTGGTCGTCATGGTCGTCATG
>DUHJ01000006.1:599-3380 GCA_013330925.1 Candidatus Poseidoniaceae archaeon
TCATGATCATCGTGGTCGTCGTCGTCATGATCATCGTGGTCGTCGTCGCCGTGGTCGTGATCGTCGTGCGCGTGAGCGCCGCCCATCTTCAGCACAACAAGGTCGAAGGTCTCAATGCCTGAGGCTTCGAATTCAAGCACGTGTTCGCCCTCTTCCAAGCCGTAGATGTGAATCATGGTGTGATCGGGGCAAGCCGAGGGTTCGTCGATGGTCTCCTCGGCACTGGCGTGTTCGTGACCCTCGTGTTCATCGTGACCGTCTTCGTGGGCGTGGTCGTCGGTTTCAGGGGCTGGAATGTCCGTGACGTTCGACGTTGAAGGGGCCCAAGCGATGTGCTCGGTGTCGTCCATGTGAACGTCATCGATTCCAAGAGAACTGTAGTCCCAAGTTGCGTTGGTCTCGTTCCAGACGTAGAGGGACCAGTACCAAGATGCGTCGGCTTCGAAGGCACCGATGCCGGTGACGTAGTTCCCCCAGGTCCCAAGGGTGGCGTTGATCGTTACGTTGTTGTCGCCAAGGGCGTCGGTGGTGAGGTTCCAACCGGTCGCGTTTTCAGGGAGGTGATCGGCCTCCGCCTCAAGCACGAGCGAGGTGTTGTCGGGGTACAGGACCACGAGCACATGGTGGTGCTCTTCTTCCTCGCCGGTGAGGTTGTTGGCTTCGTAGGGTCCTTCGTTGAGATGCTCGCAAAGGTCAGCGATGAGGATCGCCTCAAACTCAAGCGCGATGTCACCGTCGGGCATGGCGTGGGTGGACACGGCCTTCGGGGCTGAGGAGCCCATCGAGTCAAGCGTGGCGTCAACCCACGTCTCGAGGCCGAGCCCGTGGTACAGGAAGAGGTCGACCGAGCTGAGCGTCACCACGTCGGCCGGGGTGGGCTCATAGTCGTGGACGGGGATGTTGGACGGGCTGAGGAGCTGCACGTCCACAAGGTCGCCGCCCACGGCTTCAGCGAGTTGTTGCACGTGGTAGGTGGACACCATGACGGTTCCAAGACCGTCCTCAGTGTCGTCACCGGTGCCAAGGCAGCCGGCGAGGCTTGAGGTAATCAGCATCAGGGCAAGGAGCAGAGGTGATGAATTCTGCAGATTCATGCCTCGGCGGCCGGATATTACCTATTTAACAAATATTATTATTCTTGCCGAGCATGAGGTGCCTTTCCTTGAACGAAATGTCCGTTGGATTTGGCGACATTGCTCATGCCCGGTCAGCGATTTCAGCGAGGAGTTGGGCCTTGAAGTCGCCGAAGGGCACGCCCTTGTGCTCTTCACGGTCTGGCCCGAGGTAGGTCACGGTCCGTCCTTCCACCTCCGACTCGCCGAGGATGAGCAGGTAGGCCGGGCGCATCTTGCGGTGCGTGCGCAACTTCTTGCCGATGGTGTCGTCGCTGTCGTCGACCTGAACACGGACGCCGGCCTCGCGCAGGTCAGCCGCAAGTTCGGCCGCGTACGCGGCGTGCTTCTCAGAAATGGTCAGCATGTGGACCTGCGTGGGCGAGAGCCACGTGGGGAACATGCCCGCGAAGTGCTCGATGAGCACGCCGACGAAGCGCTCCATCGACCCGAAGGGTGCGCGGTGGATCATCACCGGGCGGTGCATCTCGCCGTCGCTTCCCTTGTAGGTCAAGTCGAAGCGCTCGGGCAGGTTGTAGTCCACCTGAACGGTGCCGAGTTGCCATTCGCGGCCGATGACGTCCTTGACCACGAAGTCGATCTTTGGTCCGTAGAAGGCGGCTTCTCCGGGCTCCTCGGTCCAGGCCACGCCGAGGCTTTCCGCCGCGTCACGGCAGGCCTGCTCGGCCTTGTCCCAGCGGGCAGGGTCGCCGACGTACTTCGTCGAGTCAGGGTCGCGCAGGCCCACGCGAACGCGGTAGTCGTCCATGCCGAGCGTGCCGAAGATGATCTGCACCAATTCGATGCAGCCCAGCACTTCCTGAGCGATTTGGTCTTCGGTGACAAACAGGTGGGCGTCGTCTTGGGTGAAGCCACGCACGCGGGTCATGCCCGAAATTTCACCCGACTGTTCCCATCGGTAGACGGTGCCGAATTCGGCCAAGCGCAGCGGCAGGTCGCGGTAGGAGCGGGCCTGTGAGGCGTAGATCTTCACGTGGTGCGGGCAATTCATCGGCTTGAGCAGGTAGCCTTCGATGTCGCCAGCAGACATCATGTTAGACAACTCGCCGCAGGTGCAGCCCTCATCGGAGAGCCGCTTCATCAGGTCGCGTTCGACCAACGGCGGGTACTGGCTGTCCTGGTAGTAGGGGAAGTGTCCTGAGGTGCGGTACAGGTCGAGTTTGCCGATGTTGGGCGTGAAGACCTGGCTGTAGCCCTGCCTTCGCAAGTGGTGGCTGATGAAGTCCTGCAGTTCCTGCCGGATGACCGCACCGCGCGGCGTCCAGAGGATGAGGCCCTGGCCGACTTCTTCGTCGACGTGGAACAAACGCAATTCCTTGCCCAACTTGCGGTGGTCGCGCTTCTTCGCTTCCTCGAGGCGTGCGAGGGTTGCCTTCAGGGCCTCCTTCGACGGCTCAACCAAGCCGTAGATGCGAACGAGTTGTTCGCGGTCTTGGTCGCCACGCCAGTAGGCGGTGGACACCGAGGTCAAGCGCACGTGCATGAGCGTCGCCGTGTTGGGGACGTGCGGGCCAAGGCAGAGGTCATACCAGTCGCCTTGGCGGTAAATGGTGGAGCCGTCGCCGTCCTCCAGTTTGTCGTCAATGATTTCGATCTTGTACGGATTGTGCGCAAAGTGGTCGCGGAGCTCGTCCTCGTCCAATTCCAC
>DUHJ01000077.1 GCA_013330925.1 Candidatus Poseidoniaceae archaeon
GCCGGCCTCTTGGTCCTCCTCCTGCTCAGCGCTTCTTTCGCAGGGTGCACCGGTGCTTCGGACGAAGGCACCGAAGCCGAAGGCGTTGATCTTCGGGTGTACTACGACGACACCTCCGGCGTCGTCGAGCAAACGTGGAGAAACGGCCAACAAATCGGAAGTCAAACCGTCACGCTCACCTTCGATTTTGCCCGGGTGACCTCGTCTGAGGATCCCCTCGTGGCCTTCTTTGTCCTTCCAGGCGACGGGCGTGAAGAAATCGTGACGGACGCCAACCAAACCGCAAGCATCGACGTGGAATACGCGACGCATGGCTTGTACGAATTGACCTACGGTGCCCGGACCGAAGGCGGGGACGAAGCCTCGAAGGTCATCATGGTCCGAATTGATCTGCGGCTGAATTGGCAGGACACCGGCACCACCGACCCCGACGACGCCTCCATTCGCGTGATGACCGACGGTTCTCAAGGGGCAGAGCGGGTGTCGGTGTCGTCCACCGTGGCGAACATCGGCAACGTCGGCGGCGTGTTTGGGCGAGCTGTGTCCACCACGTGGGAACTTCTCGATGGGAGCGACGGTCTAAGGGCCACCGGGACGGCGCAAATCGCCGACGGGCAAGAAGAAACCTGGGAAGGAACCAGCGGGCCCGCTGAGGCCGATGAAGGGGATTGGGTGCTTCGAATCACCCTTGACACCGACGATGAAAACGTCGACGTCACCAGCGTCATCGACGTGCTCCATGAGGAGGCCGAGAGTCCGGCACAACCCTTCACCTCCGATCAGTCTTGAGTGGACAAAATCTGAACTGAAAGTGAATGAGGCGTGCACGTCTCATCACTCAAATCGGACGAGCACCTTCCACGTTTGGGTTGGGGTCCATAGGTCCTTCATAGGTGGACGCCCAATCCTATGGCCAAGGAACGTGAACCCATGGCCAGCAAAGCAAAGAAAACCACGAGCAAGACGAAGAATGAAAGCACCGCCGAGGCCGATGACCTTCTGATGGCGGAAGAACCCGAGGTCAAGGTCAGCATCGAAGACCTCCCAGGCGTTGGCCCCGCGACCGCAGAAAAGCTGCGGGAAGCCGGCTTCGATGAGCTCTTGGCCATCGCCGTCATGTCTCCTTCCGAACTCGCTGAGCAGGCAGAACTTGGTGAAGCGGTTGCGAGCAAAATCATTGCAGGCGCCAAGAAAATGGCCAACATCGGAGGCTTCGTCTCTGGTGGCGCCCTGCTCGACCGCCGTCGTGAGGTGCTCAAGCTCTCCTCCAAGGTCCAATCCATCGACGATCTTCTTGGAGGCGGGTTCGAAACCCAAGCCCTTGTCGAAGTGTACGGCGCCTTTGGATCGGGCAAGACGCAAATCGGCCACCAACTCGCCGTGAACTGCACCCTCCCCGTGTCGGAAGGCGGCCTTGACGGCGACATCTTCTACATCGACACCGAGGACACCTTCCGCCCAGAGCGCATCACCCAAATGGCACGTGGCCTTGGCTTGGACCCAGACACTGTGTTGAGCCGCATTCACGTGGCGCGAGCCTACAACTCTGCTCACCAGATTCTGCTCGTGGACGAGATCAAGCGTCTCAGCCGCGGCATGAACGTGAAGCTCATCATCGTCGATTCGCTGACCAGCCATTTCCGTGCAGAGTACATTGGCCGTGGAATGCTCGCCCAGCGCCAGCAGAAACTCAACCGCCACCTGAAGGAACTCAAGCAAACGGCCGACATCAACAACGCGATGGTTCTGGTGACCAACCAAGTGCACTCCAAGCCCGATGCCATGTGGGGCGACCCCACCAAGCCTGTTGGTGGCCACGTGCTGGCCCACGCCAGCACCTTCCGCCTCTACCTCCGCAAGGCCAAGGGTGGCCGTCGGATCGCTCGCTTGGTGGACTCTCCGAACCTCCCGGACGGCGAGTGCATCTACCAGGTGACCGAAGAAGGTCTCCGCGACTGATTGGCGTTGAACTTCACCCCCGCAAAGGCGGTCTTCGGCCGGTCCTTGTGGCGGCATCTTCAAGCCTGTTCGGAGAAGCATCAGCACGATGCGCCACCTCATTGAACGGGTCTTGGAATTGACCGAGGAAGAACAAGCGGCGCCCGTCGAAGCCCCGGCTCCGGTGGAAGGACACGCCACGGACGAGGAGCTTCGGTCCTTGTTGGAGTCCCTTCAACCAAGGATCGGCGTGTACGGTGTCGGTGGTGCAGGCTGCAACGCAGCCAACCGTTTGTTCGACGAAGGCTTGTTCGAAAACACCTACGTCACGGGCTACGCAATCAACACCGACGCTCAGGCGCTGCTGATGTCGTCCCTCGAGCAAAAGGTGCTCATTGGGCGCACCGCCCGTGGGCGCGGTGCAGGTGGCGACCCCACGAAAGGGGAAGCCGCCGCTCTTGAGTCGGAAATGGCGCTCCGTCAAATCACCAATGACACCCAATTGGCCATCATCACGGCCGGCATGGGCGGTGGGTCAGGCACCGGTGCCGCCGGTCACGTGGCCCGTCTGGCCAAGCAGCAAGGTGCACTGACCATTGCCGTGGTCACCTATCCGTTCAACTCTGAAGGGAAATTGCGCCAACAAAACGCAGAGTGGGGGCTCGAGCGCCTTCGTGAATTCTGCGACACCATCATTGTCATTCCAAACGAACGTTTGCTCGAAATCGAAGACGTCCGCGATTTGCCTCTGGCGATGGCGTTCCGCGTGGGTGACGAACTTCTCGTTCGTTCCATCATCGGGGTCACGGAATTGTTGACCATCGACGGCATGGTCAACCTCGACTTTGAGGACCTTCGCGCCGTCGTCCAGTCTGGCCATGGCGTCGCCATGATTGGGCTTGGTTCTGCCAGCGGCGCTGGACGCGCGGAGGCGGCCACCCAGGAAGCGCTGCACTCCCCGCTGCTCGACCTCGACGTGTCCGACGCCCGTGGGGCCCTGATCAACGTCGTCGGTGGCCCGGACCTGACCCTCGGGGAGGCCGAGCGTTGTGCAGAAATGATTCAGCAGCAAGTTGCGCCCACGGCGCGCATCATTTGGGGCGCTGCCGTGGACGAATCGTTGGGCGATGAACTGCGCGTCATGCTCGTCTTGACGGGCGTCAAGTCTGAACAAATTCATGGGTCAAATGAGGCCCAGCAACTCAAGGCGCTCAAGCACCGAAACATCGAGTTCGTGAACTGAACACGCTGGATGCAAGGAGGCTCACGACCGTGCGGTTGGCGTTGACCGGTGCTCCCGGTACAGGGAAAACAACCCTGGCGGCGGTCCTCCAGCATAGCTTTGAGGTGCACGCTGTGCGTGACCTAGCAGCGGCCTGTGGCGCCCTTGGTGCTGCCGAAGACGACGGCGCTCATCCGATCGACGTCGGACGCCTCACCGTTCACATGGACGGTATGGAAGGCGGGTGCCTGATCGAAGGCCACCTCAGCCATCT
>DUHJ01000013.1 GCA_013330925.1 Candidatus Poseidoniaceae archaeon
TGGTGGACGCTGGGGGATTTGAACCCCCGGCCTTCTGGTTGCAAACCAGACGCTCTTCCAACTGAGCTAAGCGCCCCTGACCTGCCGGTAGGCCGGTTGCATATCATCCCTGTGGAAGCCAAACACCCGGCAGAAGACGTCCGAACGCTCGACAGCGGCGTGGTTCATTGGATGAGTGAGATGTTGGCCTTGAACATGACGACCGTGACGTCCACGGTGATCTCCTCGTCCGTGTCTTGTCCGATTGGATCGAACCCAAGCGGGGTATTCACGTCAAGTTCGAGGTCCACGGAGAGCACACCAACCCCCCACCCCGTTTCGGCCCAGGGTTCCAAGGCCTGGTGTTTGTTGACCGCTGAAATGGTGGTGGATAGGCCATCGAAGTTCGGGTAGACCCGCAGATGGAGGTCGACCGGCAGGCAACTGCTGTCCTGACCTGAGAGGTTGCTGGCCGGGTCAGTCCATTGCGCCGTCAAGTCATTTTCAATGAGGTCACCGGCGACGGAATCGCACTGCACGGACACGCCTTCCTCTTCTTCCGACGTGATGGCGACGTCGATGGAATCGATGGCGTACCCTTCGGGAACGCTGATGTCGGACAAGTCGAATCTCTAGCGAAGGTGCGACCCGTCCTGAACGACCGACGCCGTTAGCACAGGTCGATGGTGGCGTCGCGGTCCGGTCCGACACCGACGCTGGACACCGGGACGTCAAGCAAGGATTCCAGGCGTGCGATGTAATCCTGAGCGGCCTGTGGGAGCGCCGAGAACCCAAGCCCGTTGGCGTTGGCGTGGCGTGCAAGATCAAGCCAACCTTCGTCTGTCATGGCTTCGAAGCCCGGCATGTCGAGGTAGATTGGCTCGCATCGAGCCAGGGCCGAGGCGCTCACCGGCATCTCCGTGATGTCCTGACCGTCGAGACGGTACCCGACGCAAATGCGCAAGGTGTCAAGGCCGCCGAGGACGTCCAACTTGGTCAGGGCCAAGGAGGTGAATCCGTTCACCCGCTGCGCGTGCCGCATGACCACGGCGTCGAACCAACCGCAGCGTCGCTTGCGCCCGGTCGTGGTGCCGAACTCGTGCCCGACGGTGCCCAGATGATGGCCGACCTCGTCCTCGAGTTCGGTGGGCATGGCGCCGTTGCCGACCCGGGTGATGTAGGCCTTCGTGATGCCGATGACGTCGTCCACGTGACCCGGATGGATGCCGGCACCATGGGTGGCGTTGCCACGAGAGGTGACGGAGGAGGTGACGAAGGGGTAGGTGCCCTGATCGATGTCAAGGAGGCAGCCTTGGGCGCCTTCGAGGATGATGCGTTCGCCCAGCGAAAGCGCATGATCGAGCATCAACCCAGTGTTGGCGATGGACGACGCGTAGGTCGTCTGAACCCAGCTCAAGTCCTTGCGCAGGTCATCGGCGGTGATCGGCTCGTCGAGACCGCCCGCCGCCAAGGAGGCGGTCATCCGCGCGGCCATCGCGGTCAAGGCCGCGTCGTCAGCGAGCAACTCCACCACGTCACCGAAGCGGACGCCGATGCGGTTGATTTTGTCCGCATAGGTCGGCCCGATGCCTCGACCCGTGGTCCCAATCACGGTGTCGAGCCCGTCCAGCAGCCGGTGGTAGCGAAGGATGACGTGGGCACGTTCGGAGATGAACAGGCGCTGGCCGCGAACCTCTTGCCCCGTCTCTTCGGTCCAGCCGCCCAATTCTTGGTCGAGCACCCACGGGTCCACGACCATGCCGTCGCCAAGCACGAGGCGGCAGTCTTCGCGGGTGATGCCGGAGGGAAGGAGGTGGAATTTCAGCACCCGGTCGCCGAGGACGACGGTGTGTCCGGCGTTGTTGCCGCCTTGGAATCGGGCGACCATGCTCGCGCTTTCGGCCAGCCGGTCGACCAACTTGCCCTTGCCTTCATCGCCCCATTGCGCACCCAAGATGACGGTCGCTGGCATGTGCTCACTCCAAAGCGAGGTCGGCATGACCGCTCCATCAACATGCCTGAATCGACCTATGGAGAATACGGTGCTGAGATTTAACAATGCTCGGAGATTCTTCGTTGGTGCAAGTATTGCACCGATTCGCCAAACAAGCCCTCACAGTCTTCGGATTCTGTTTGCGCGGTTCGGACGCACAATTATATACTCTGGAAATCCACTATTGAACAAGGAGTTGAGAAGTTGGACCGTCCAATCACCCCAAACCGAGCCCAAAACACGCCCCGTCGCACGCTTGACGGGCATTCGTCCCCCTGCGAGGACTGCGGTGCCGTCGACTGGCACATGGACACCACGCGCGGCGAAGTCGTGTGCAACGTCTGCGGCCTCATCGCCGACGACAACCTGATCGACCCCGGAGCCGAATGGACCAACCGAGACCGTGGGGAAGACCGCGCTCGAACCGGTGCCCCGATGACCAACCGCTTGGCGGACCGAGGACTGAACACGAGCATCGACGCTCGCGACCTCTCGTCAGGTTCCGCCGCCAGCCACGGCATGAGCGCCCAAGCACGCCGGGACTGGCGCAGGCGCCGCGTCATCGACGAACGCTCCAAGACCCGCCGCTCACGCGAGCGCAACTTGGTCAAGGCCAACCAATTCATTCGCGACCGATCTGGTTTGCCGATTTCCCTGCAAGAGGAAGTGGCCCGCTTGTACCGCCACCTCTCGTCCAAGGGCTTCGTGACCGGGCGCTCCATCGCTGGCGTGACCGCAGCCTGCACCTACCTGGTGGCCCGGGAGGAACGGTTGCCCCGTCAAATCCCGGAACTCTGCGAATCCTTTGGCGTCGACGAGAAGGAGCTCTCCCGCCTCATCAGGAAGGCCTCCAGGGAACTGAACCTCCACCGCGTCAGCGGACCTGACCAGTACTTCGACCGCTTCATCAACGACCTCGGACTCCCACCCTCCTTCCGCCTCAACGTCGATGAGATTTGGAACCGCATCGCACCGCACGACGAAGTTTGGCAAGGAAAGAAGCCGATGGGTGTTGCAGCCGCCATCATCTACCAGGCATCGCAAAACTCCGAAACGCCGCGGACCCAGTCCGAGATTTGCCGCATCGCAAACGTGTCCGAGGTCACCTTGCGCGGCCTCGTTCGGATCATCAACGAGACCTTGGTGCTCCTCGACCGATTGGAACAGCAGTCGTGAAGAACGTCCGAACCTTCTTGAATCGGCTTCATGACCCTTGGTCATGGGCTTCAAGGCACGTGCCAGAGGCAACCAGCCAAAGGGCGACGACCAACAAAAGAAGAAGGACGTGAAAGCAGGCAAGGATCCCTGTGGCGTCAACAGCTGCGACGGTTGGGCGGACAGCACCATGGGCGGTCGTTCGCTCTCCGTCACGGACGCTGAAGACATGTGGGGA
>DUHJ01000156.1 GCA_013330925.1 Candidatus Poseidoniaceae archaeon
TTGTTCCACAAGCATCACCTGCATCAATCGTCGAGGTTGGAAAACGAATTCCTCGCCCTCAAGCGCATTCGTGAGGTGCGCGATGACTTTGCGCTTCGTGGCCGAGCTGAGCTCTATCGCGTGGACCTCAAGAGCATGGCGAGCGCCAACCGCCTCCACCAAGGCGTCAACCTTCGAGGGCACCAATCATGGGCTTCCTACGAGCATTTCCAGACCTTGTTGGCCATACGCGGCATCGAACCGGAGGAAGACCTCGCGGACGTGTTGGATTTCTTCTCAAACCACTCCGACCATGAGTTGTTCAAGGAACGCTATGCGTTGAGCCAATCCGAATTTCGAAAATTGGTGCAACCCTTGATTCGCACCGGTCACATCGTTCAAGATTTTAGAGGCGGATTCCGCACCGTCGCGGAGGACCCGAGTTTGGACCGCTCCGTGCTGAGGAAAGAATACCTCCGGTCCCTTGTCGCCGATTTCCCGGTGATGACCATCAAGCAATTGCTGTCCTTGGCAGGGAGCCATTTCAAGCCAGAGGAAGTCAAAGCCATTTTGACGGAATTCGAGGAAGACGAGACGCTGATCAAGGGGTTCCTCATCGACGATCTGCACGAGGTCTGTTGGGGTCGAAAGGACCTGCTGGCGGACGCCAAGGAACTCCAACCCATGCGTGACTTCGTGCTTCCGCCTTCCGACCCAATCGCACCGTATTTCTCGGGCACCCTCAAGGAGAAGTTCGGGTTCGGAAGCGCCTATCTTGTGTTCAAGAACGGAGAACCTGCGGCGGCCTTCAAGGCCAACACCCGAAACCGTATCATCGAGGTCACGGATTACGAAGGACGTGAGGACGCATGGCGAATCGTCAAGGAATTCGCGTGGGAGCACCAAATGCCGCTCACGTCAGAAATACGCATCGGCGGGCGACGATTGAGCAGCTCTTGACATCAAACCACATCAACCAACAGATTTGAAGAGGAGCCTTCCTTTCTTTTTCCCATGCAGCATGGCTCACATCGCGCACTCGCCTTGGTCAGCTTGCTCGTCTTGTCCACCACGATGGCCGTGGTGGCACCGACCGCTGGAGCAGAATCTTCCTTGGACATTCAGGTCATTGACACCAAAGTCAACCCCGCGAACAACCACACATACCACCTCCTTTCCGCCTCGTCGTGGACCGAAGCCGCCCAAGCCGCGCGCGGATTGGAAGGTTTCCTCGTGACTGTGGACGACGAAGCCGAGAATTCGTGGCTCCACGCCACGTGGGGGAACGATGGCAACGTGACCCGGCACCTCTGGACCGGTCTCAGCGACGCGGGCGAAGAAGGCGTCTTCCGTTGGCATGACGGCACGCCGTTCCTCCATCGACAATGGGGCGAGAACCAGCCCAGCATGACCGATGTTGAGGACTACGTTCACATCACTGGACCCAACATGGGATCCATTGAACCAGGCGACTGGAACGATTTGGAAAACGACCCGCAGTATTTCCCGGTGTACGGCGTGGTGGAACTTGGCCCGGGTGCAGATTTTGCCCTCCGCTTTGATGGCGATGACGACCACGTCATCACGTCCGACGACACCTCCCTCCAAGCCCCCGCGGCCTCGGGTGAACTCACCATTGAAGCAAGGATTCAGCCGGTTGAAACCGACGGAATCCACACCATCGTGATGTACGGCGACCACGGTTACGGCCTGTACCTCGACGACGGACGACTCGGTTACGCCTCTGAATACAGCCTCTCGAAGAACCCCCTGAGCGATGTCAACATGACCGTCCCGGAAGGCGTCTGGTCAACGGTCGCTGTCGCCGTGAACGCGACCACCGGTGGCACCTTCTTCCTCAACGGGGAAGCCATCGGTTCGTTTGGAGCAGACCAAGCGGAGATCCCCGCAGGAGATTTCGGCTCAAACGATTGCTACGAGGCCGGACTTTCGTGCGAGAACCTTGTGATTGGACGCCATGGAGCCGGTGCAGACCGTTACCACTTCAGCGGCATGATTGACGACGTGAGCATCGCCGCCATCGACGCACGCATCGCAGGGCCAAACGGCAGCATCGGCCTCGGTCCGTTCACAGAAACGTTGTCTGAATGGACCTTCGGGGAAGGTGAAGGTGACCAAACCTACGACCACATGAACCGCACGGGAGCCATCGAAGGCGCTGCATGGGTGATGCCTGACGGATCCATCGTTGCCCAGGCCATGGAACTCGAGAACGGTGACGAACTCAACCTGGACGGCATCAGCGCCGGAGACACCTTGCTGTTCTTCGCTGAACTGCCTGAGTACACCCGTAGCTTGAGCGTCCAAGCCTTTGCATGGGCCGAAAACGAAGGCAAGGAAGATGGAGAAGCGGAATTCGTGTTGTACCACGACGTGGACCGTGTCCCTTCGGCCTGGTCCCACATGGACGAGGTCGAGGACTGGGGCTGGGGCGGCGTGTTTGCCTCCTACACGTGGCCAGAAGCCGGCGTGCATTGGTTTGCACTCCAAGCAACGTCCTCCCTGGATGAATTCAGCCTGTGGGCGGAGTGGGAAGTGGCCGAAGCCCCTCCGTCCTTGGACGAGATGATTGAACTCAAACACGGCATTCCCGTGGCCGACCAAGACCTCCAAGGCCAGCGGGAGAACGAATTTGGCGAATCCATCCAATATTACGTCAACGTGACCGAACCGCTCGCTGACCTTTCGGTCAAGACCTACGGTGGTGAAGGCAACGTGGACCTCGCCATCTCCTACGGCGGCCCGCCTGACCCCTTCGGCATCTGGGGTGAATGGGACATCGGGTTCCCAAGTGTGTCTGGTGATGGAGACGAGGTCGAATTCGAGGACTGGTCTGTCGGCATGGGGACGGAGGAAGAAGTCCACCTCTACAACCTGCAACCCGGGACCTACTACATCACGGCCTACACGTGGCGCATGGCCCGCGATTACAGCATCGTGGCAGACCTGACGCCTCTGCCGACCAATGCGGAAGCGTCCGATGCCATCGAGCTCACGCCCGGGGTTCCCTACGGGCCATTCTCGGGCTACGAAGGACTGAACCAATATTTTTCCATCGACGTGCCGGAAGGCACCGAACGGCTCGAGATCAGCCTTGACGACGGCACCGGCGAAGCCGACCTGCACCTCGCTTACGAATCCACACCAACCTCGACGGTGTTCGATGAGCGAAGCGTGGCACCCGGACCGAACGACAGGGTGGCCTTCAACGATCCAACACCTGGCACATGGATGATCCTCGTCCACACCGATCGCGTGTTCAGCGGCACCAGCATCCTTGCAGAATTCACCGACCGTTACGTGTGGGACTGGGACGGTGAGCCCATTCAGCTGTTCAACGGTGAGTCGATCGAAGGCATCGAAGCCCCCGAGGGCACAATGCTCGAATTCTATGGAATCCTCGAGCGCCCTGTTTCCCCGTTGGAGATCGACACCTGGGGTGAATCCGGCGAAGTTGAACTCGACGTGGAAGCCGAGCCTTACGACTGGGAGACCTTCTTTGACGACGGACCACGCGGTCGCCAATTTGACGGCGAAAGCTGGATGGAAGGCGAGGGCGTCGAGT
>DUHJ01000040.1:0-1749 GCA_013330925.1 Candidatus Poseidoniaceae archaeon
CTGAAGGCCTCAAGATGCAGGCCTTGGAGATGATGGACACCATTGAAACCGACACCAGCGCCAAAGTGGTGCTCGCCGCAGACCCGTGTTACGGAGCCTGCGATTTGGTGCACGACAAGATGCAGATGATGGGCGTCGAATTGGTGGCCCACATGGGCCACTCCCAGATGAACATCGATTCGGGCATGCCCACCCAATTCATCGACGTCACCTACGAAGGCGACCCTGAGTTGCAACCCGTTTTGCCGATCCTTCACGCCCACCGGGAAGGCGCCAGGCAACGTTTGGAAGGCGGCTCTGATGCGCCGCTTTCTGAAGAAGAAGCGCAGGAGCGCTTCCTCGACGCCGTTGGCCGAACCGCGGCCCTTTCCGACGTGAAGCTGGGTCTCGTAGGGTCCATCCAGCACCTCCACCTGCTCCCAACCTTCTGCGAACGGCTGGAAGCCGCGGGATTCGACGTCACCGTCCCCCTTGGCGGCGCCCGTCTCACCTTCCCAGGGCAAGTGCTCGGGTGCAACTACTCCGGCGACGACGACAGCATCGGCCACTACCTCTTCCTCGGCAGCGGCGATTTCCATCCCATCGGACTGGTCCTGCACACGGGCAAGCCGCTCGCCATGCTCGACCCCTACACCGGTGAAGCGACGGAGATGTCGCTGCAGCGGATCGAACGCATCCTACGCCAGCGCTTCGGACTGATCATGGCCTGCCAAGACGCGGAGCGCTACGGCATCCTCATCGGCGAGAAACCCGGTCAAATGCGCCGCACCCTCGCCCTTCGAATGAAGCGCATGCTCGAGCGCCACGGAAAGAAGGGGTACCTGCTCGCCCTCGAGCACGTCGGCCCTGAACTCATTGACTTCTACCCAGTGGACGCCTTTGTCAACACGGCCTGCCCACGCATCGCCATCGATGATGCCGTCAAGTACGCCAAGCCGCTGATCACGCCTTTTGAGCTCGAAGTGACCCTTGGAGAGAAGGACTGGGGCGAGGGTTACCGCTTCGATGAAATCCCCTGATGCGGGGGAGCATGTTCAAGAACGGCTGTCGTCGTTGTTGCTATGTTATGGTGGACTACCTCGATGCCATCGGAGCAGGCCTCATCCTGCTGGACCCGACCCCCCTCGGTTTCGATTACCTGCCCGCTCAATTGGTTGAGCGTGACGAACTTCAACGTGCTTTGGCAGGCCGTTTCTCGAGCCTCGGCCACGCCAGTGGCTCTGGCCGTGCGGTGATCACCGGCCCGGTTGGAAGCGGCAAAACCAGCCTTGTTCGGCGTTTCTGCGACGACGTGGCCCGCCACCTCATCGGCACCCGAGACATCGCCGTCGCCCACATCAATTGCCGAAACGAGAACACCACGATGCAAGTGATGCACAAGATCGTCGCGCAGATGGACGAACGGCACCCGGACCGTGGGCTCTCAAGCGGCGAGTTGTTGGCCAGCATTCGGCGCTTGGTATCTGCACGCCGCGGCCATCTTATCGTCGTGCTCGACGAGGTGGACCACCTCCTGCGACGTGCTGGGAATGACATCCTCTACCACCTGCTTCGCATTGACGAGGACGCCGCATCGGAAGGCACGCTTTCGCTCATCCTCATCAGCCAGGAGCACATCCTCGACGTGTTGGAAGGGGCCGTCATCTCACGCCTCGGTGCGTCCAATCACCTTCGCATTCCCGCGTACAACCACAGGGAGTTGG
Organism: Candidatus Poseidoniaceae archaeon; assembly: GCA_013330925.1. Classification (GTDB taxonomy): domain Archaea; phylum Thermoplasmatota; class Poseidoniia; order Poseidoniales; family Poseidoniaceae; genus MGIIa-L3; species MGIIa-L3 sp11892u. Next base: position 1,704 of record DUHJ01000040.1, read on the forward strand.
CGGCCATCGCGAATCAGCGGGCCTTGCTGGCCCTACGGCCCGGCTC
>DUHJ01000040.1:2073-2645 GCA_013330925.1 Candidatus Poseidoniaceae archaeon
CGGCTCGTGGCAGGACACGCACATCGACCTGATCGCAGAAGCGGCATCCACCAACGGCGACGCGCGTGCCGCCATCGAATTGCTCGACACCGCCGTACGGAACGCAGAATCTGACGGCCGGCGTGAATTGCGGGCCGACGACGTGCAACGGGCTGCGGCAGAATTGCCCAGCACCCATGCCGACGGTTTGGTGGACGAATTGAACCTTCACCAACTTCTGGTGCTCTTGGCCATCGCGCGCCGGCTTCGACGAGCAGACCACATCACCAGCGGCGACATCGACCAGCTGTACGCCGTGGTTTGCGAAGAACACGAGACCAATCCCCGAAGCCACACGACCATCTGGAAGATCGTCAAGGAGATCGAAGCAAAGGGCTTGGTCGCCACCCGTGTGGCCCCGGTCGGCTCTGGACGAGGACGAACCACCCACGTGACGATGCCCACCGTTTTGCCCGCTGACCTCATCCCAAGGATCGAAGATGAGGTCCCGAGGCGGCGGCGCTGAGGCCCGTTTTCACTCCGGTGAGCATAAATAGAGGCCGCATGTCGGCGGACTGCACCTTGGTGATGCT
>DUHJ01000040.1:2979-4969 GCA_013330925.1 Candidatus Poseidoniaceae archaeon
ATGGCTGATGGAGAATTCATTGCCGTCGTGAACGACACGAACCCGGCCAACAACGGCCGTTCGTACAACGTCACGATTTCCGGCAACAACCACGCACAATTCCTCGGAAAGCGCATCGGCGATGTCGTTGACGGCATCTTCGTCGGTGAAGGTGAAACGGCCCTCAACGGCTACAAGTTGGAAATCACGGGCGGCTCGGACAAGACCGGGACCCCCATGCGCCGCGACCTCGACGGCGGATCTCGCCAGTCGGTGCTGGTCACCGCCTCGACGGGATACAAGGGCCACAAGCTGGTCCAGAAGACCAAGAAGGGCGAGAAGCGGACCTTCCGCTACGTTCCCGACGGGCTGCGTCGCCGACGCAACTTCCGTGGCAACACGGTGACGCAAGACACGCGTCAGATTAACCTCAAGGTCGTCGAAGCCGGAAACAAGGCGCTTGACGCCATCTTCGGTGCCGACGAGGAACCGGCCGCGGAGTGAACCCCGAGAGGGACGTCGAGCACGAAGGAGTGGGAGCGATGGCACGTCGACTCCCGCGCCAGCCCGAGGTCAACATCGGCCTCGTCGGTCACGTCGACCACGGCAAGACGACCTTGACGCAAGCGCTGTCCGGCGTGTGGACCGACACGCACTCGGAAGAACGCAAGCGCGGCATCTCCATCAAACTCGGATACGCCGACACGGCCTTTTACAAAACGGACGACGGGGCACACTACCCGCTTGGCCGTCGACCCGACGGAGGCAAGGACGTTGACGAGGAACTGCAACGGGTCGTCTCCTTCGTTGACGCCCCCGGCCACGAGACCCTCATGGCCATCATGATCACGGGTGCATCCCTCATGGACGGGGCGCTCCTCATGGTCGCCGCCAACGAAACGTGCCCCCAACCTCAGACCCGTGAGCACCTGATGGCTTTGGAAATCGCAGGCATCGAAAACATCGTCATCGTGCAGAACAAAATCGACCTGGTCACGCGAGAGCGTGCGCTTGAGTCCCATGCGGAAATCACGGAATTCCTCAAGGGCACCATTGCCGAAAATGCCCCAATCATCCCGGTCTCTGCTCACCATGACGTCAACCTCGACGTGCTGATTTCTGCCATTGAGGCCTTCATCCCCACACCAGACCGCTCCGCAGACAAGCGCAGTGTCATGCACGTGGCCCGCTCCTTCGACATCAACCGTCCCGGAACCCGCCCAGGCAAAATGCGTGGAGGCGTCATCGGTGGCAGCATTGTGGAAGGGACCTTTTCGATCGGGGACAAAGTGCAAATCGCGCCCGGTCGCCGATCTGGAGAAGGCAACAAAACCGTCTGGGAACCCATTGAAGCCACCATCAGCAGCATCCAAGGCGGGGGATTGAGCCTCGACACGGCTCATGCAGGTGGATTGGTGGGCATCGCGACGAAACTCGACCCCGCCACCACCACGGCGGACAACCTCAGCGGACAGGTCATCGCGCTCAGCGGCGACCTCCCAGAAATCCGCGACACCATTCGGGTCGACGTGGACCTCATGGCCACGATGGTCGCTGGAGACGGCGAGGCCCCCGAGCGCATTCACCGCCTTCGCAACAACGAGATGCTGATGGTGAACGTTGCCACGGCGACCTCCGTGGGCGTCGTGAAGAACGTCGAAAAGAACCAGGCGACACTCCAACTTCGCCTCCCAATTTGTGCGGACGCTGGCCAAAGGGTCTCGATTTCGCGACGTACCGGTTCCCGATGGCGACTCATTGGACACGCCACCATCGTCTGAGGCGAGCACGTGCAACTGATCATCGATGCCTGCGGCTGGACCGCGGCGATCGATGCCAGCGTCAACCTTGACCACGCCTTGATGCCCTTGGTGGGGCGGCCCGAGTGGTTGGTTCCCTCGGGAGTTCGAATGGAACTTGCCGTGCTTGACCGGCAGCGTCGAGGCTTGCTGCTGACCCTGCTCGATGAGCGTGCGACCGTGGTCGATACGCCTGAGGACATGGATCACCC
>DUHJ01000137.1 GCA_013330925.1 Candidatus Poseidoniaceae archaeon
TCGGGCCATGAAGAGCGGTGAATGCAGGTTCTCCTGCGCCTCCTTGCTCGCGATCATCTCGGTCATCATCTCCTGCAAGGCAGGCTTGCGGCTCGCCTTCCCGACGAACCAATTGAGCAACCAGGCCCGACGCGACAGCTTCTGCATCCGGTAGGAGTTCGTCAGTTCAGGACCGAGCATGGCCCACATTTCTTCCATGTAGGCTTCGGGCGTCAGGCCCTCAACGATGTGCCGCGCTGCCATTTCTCCCGTCACGAGCGCGTTGCCCACGCCTTCACCCGAGAAGGGGTCCACCAGGCTCGCCGCGTCGCCGACGAGGCGGATGCCGCTGCCCGCCGCCCGCCGTGGTTGCCGCGACTCCTTCTTTCGAGGGGACCCGAAGGGCAATTGCCATCCTTTGGCGCTGCCTTCGATCATCGTCGCGTTGGCAAAGCGCTCTTTGAACAGCGGATGGTTCGCAATGACGTCCGCCTGCATCGCCTTGAGTTTCTTCTTCTGCTTGTCCATCAGGCCGATGACCATGCCAATGCCGACGTTGACCACGCCTTCGGACACAGGGAAGAGCCAGAAATAGCCGGGGATGATCGAGTCCACGAAGTGGATTTCGATGTCACCGGCCTCAGGGCCGCATCCCTCGACGTTCTGCCAGTATTCGCGGTAGCCTGCACAATAGTGCATGCGGTCCACCATGGGCTCGCCGTGGGTCTCCTCGACCAAAGCGGTCGCGACAGGACAGCGGTAGCCCGCGGCCCCGACGACCTCGCGGCTGTGCCACGTGTAGGTCTCGCCTTGGCGTCCGCCGAGGCGCACCTCAATGGCGCGAACCGTGCGAGCCTCGCCGCTTCCAGCACCGGGGTCTTCCCCACCGTGGCCGTCGTCAAAGAGTACCGTGCGGACGTCGGCCCCCTGAACGACGGCACCACCGGCTTCGAGGACCAGTTCGGTGGTGCGCTCAAACATGAGGTGATCGAATTGAGCACGCGGCAACGCGTACCCTGCTTCCAGCCGCTCCACGTCTTCCTCGGGGAGCGGGACGCGGACGCTGTTGCCCTTTGGGCTGGAAAAGAGGATGCCCGTCACGCGGAAGTGCGGCGTGGCTTCCAAGCGTGGCTTGACGCCGAGGGCTGCCACGTGTGAGAGGGACTTGCCGCCAACGGCGTCGCCGCAGACCTTGTCCCGGGGCCATACTCCCTTTTCGACAAGAAGCACCTTTTGCCCCTTCATTGCGAGGTACCCCGCAGCGGCAGAACCGCCGGGCCCTCCGCCGACGACGATGGCGTCGAAGTCTGCGCCGTCTTCAGGCACCGGGCCGGTCTGGATAGGACCCTCCCACGAGCGCATGAACAACTGGCATGGCCGGCATTCCTTGAGGTTGGTCCTTGCGCTGGCGCGGAACGTTCACACCCTCGGGCCGTGACACCCGCCCGTGGGCACCACTCCTGCGATGCGCCAGCGGGCCACCTGGATGTTGTTGCTGGTCACCCTTGTGTGGGGCGCCACGTTCATCTGGATGCGCGAAATCATGCTCGCGCTTGAGGCTGATTTGGCCCGCATCGGGACGACGTCGGTCGTCGCGTTCCTGATTTCCTGTCGATTCGCCCTTGCCGGCGCCGTGCTGCCGTTCTTCCCCTCCGTTCGACGGCACCTCGCAAATTTGGAGGTGTGGAAAGCAGGATGTGCGCTTGGTGTCGCCCTGCTGGCGGGTTTCCTTGCTCAAATGACGGCGCTGGGAGAGTTGGAGCCTTCCACGTCGGCCTTCTTGACTTCGCTTTACGTCGTCAGCACGGCCCTGTTGTCGAACCTGTTCGGCGAAGGCCGCCCCTCCCGCCTCCTCTGGTTCGGTGTCTTGCTGGCGACCCTCGGGGCCGGATTCATCGAAGGGCCACCGCATTTGACTTGGGGATGGGCGGAAGTCATCACGGTGTTTTGCGCCGTGTGTTTTGCCGTCCACATCCTCCTAACGCAACGCTACACGACCCGCATGGACCCCTTGGCCCTGACCTTTACCTCCTTCGTTTCCGTCGCGGTCCTCGCCATGGCCCTCGCCTTGGTTTCAACGCGAGGATCCACCGGGCCATCGGATCTTGTGGAGGTGCTGTGGGTGGACGGCGTGCTGCTGCCCCTGCTTTGCCTTGGCCTGTTTGGGTCGCTCGTGGCCTTGGGCATCCTCAACCTGTACCAGCGTCACATGGAACCGGTCCGGGCGGCGATCATCTACACCCTCGAGCCGGTCTGGGCCACCCTCTATGGTCTCGTCTTGGGTTTGGTCGGGTGGACGCCTTGGATCCTCGTGGGTGGGGGACTGCTCGTCGTTGGAAACCTCATGGTGGAGCTGACAAGCCAAGACGAGGAAGAATGAGTCACCTCTGAACGAACACATCGTTCAAGTCCCTCGTCTCAGGATGGGCATCATGGCCGACGGCGAAACGAACTCCACCACCGGGGGCTCTGACGCCCCGCTCCCGCCCCGCCGTTTCGCCACCGATGCGGTGCACGCTGGAACCCAGCACATCGGCGATGCGGTCAACACGCCCATTTTCCAATCCTCAACCTACCGACTGACCGACGAGCGGTATGCCGGCTGGGCGGCAGGCGCCCAACACACCTTGCTGTACGCCCGTTTGTCCTCCGTCAACACCGACGCCGTGGCTCAGAAGTTGCGCGCCATGGAAGGCGGAGAGGACGCCGAAGTGTTCGCCAGCGGCATGGGCGCCATTTCCGCCGTGTTCCTCGGTTTGTTGAACGCGGGTGATCACATCGTGGCCAGCGCCGACATCTACGGCGGCACCTACGGACTGTTGATGGACGAAATGACACGCTTTGGCATCGAGGTCACGTTGGCCGACATGCGCGACCCTGCGTCCTACGAGGCCGCCGTTCAGCCAAACACGAAAATGCTCTACATCGAGACCCTGACCAACCCTGTCCTGAAGGTGTGCGACATTCCTGCTATGGTCGAGGTGGCGAAGCGGAACAACCTGCTGTGCATCATCGACAGCACTTTCGCCAGCCCCTGGGGCTGCAACCCTCTGAAGTACGGGGTCGACTTGGTCATTCATTCCACCACGAAATACCTCGGCGGCCACAGCGACATCATCGGCGGTGCCGTGGTCGGGCGGGCCGATTTGGTGGCCAAGATCTTCAAGCAAAAAGTGCACTTTGGCGCTTCGCCCGACCCGCATGCTTGCTACCTCCTGGAGCGCGGCATGCGGACCCTCCACGTCCGGATGCCCGTGATCTGCAGCAACGCCGCTACCGTTGCCGCTCGTTTGGAGCAACACCCGGCCATCGAGCGCGTCTTCCACACCTCGTTGGAGAGCCATCCGGACCACGAGGTTGCACAACGGGTGCTTCCCAAGGGTTCCGGTATGGTCGCCTTTGTCGTCAAAGGAGGCGATGCGGCCGCCCTTCGCTTCATGCGTGGGCTGAAGATCATCTACGAAGCGACCAGCCTCGGCGGCATTGAGTCGCTCATCGAGTGTCCGTTCAACTCAAGCCACGGGGCTATGCCTGAAGACGTTCGAATGGAAGCCGGCATCGTTCCTGGCTTCGTTCGGATGTCCATTGGCATCGAGGACGTTGAGGATCTTTGGGACGACATTGAGCAAGCCCTCGGGGCATGAGCTCAAGGTGCATTGACGCCCATGGTTGCCGCAAGTTCAGCCAAGGCGGTCGTGAACGCATCACGGTGTTCGTCGTCATCGTTGTCGAGCAAGGCCGAACCCGCCTCGATCAACGAACGGGCGGCCGTGGACCACGCGCCACCTCGGTCTCGGGCGACCGGCTCAAAGTGCCATTCTTGACCCGTGTTTCGGTCTGCGGCGAGGAGCCATGCCCATGCAGCAGCGGCCGCTTCCACGTCGTCGTGACGGTCGCATGCGGCTTTCTGGGCTCGCCCACCGCCGTCCAACAAACCGGTCAACACCAGGTCGTGCGTGATGCCAAGCGGACCGTTCAGCCGTCCGCGGCGGTGAGGGAAGCGGGCTTCCCGGCGGGCGGCGGCCCGAGCGTCGTCCAGCCCTCGTAGGAAAGCGCCGAAGGACTTCGGACGACCGTCCACAGAGGCGAGGATGGCCTCAAGGTCGTCGCCTTCCACGCCAAGTCCAACGAGCCCGTCTTCGTGATGCTCCGTCCAGAGGGCGCCCATGATGGCGTTGAGGCTGGCGCCTTTCGTGACCAGCAATGCACCTTCGTCCCGCTCCAGTAATTCGCCGCGGGTATCAATGATTCCTCCACCCACGTCCATGCGGGCCACGAGCATCGCGGCGGCAAAGACCGCTTCGTCTTCGGTGCCTCCAAGCGAGGTCAGGGTTTCGATGATGCGGTCCATGTCGGACCCGTCCAACCAACCGTCGTTCATGACCAAGCCGTGCTCAAGGTTGGTCAGCACCTCAGCCTTGAGACGGCCACCGAGCATGCCTTCGTTGAGCGTTAGACCCTGCCACGCATCCAGCAACCGGTCCATGCCTTCCATGCAGGCATCGGGAAGGGGCGTGTCCTCCGGCCATCCTTCGGGCGACCATCGCGCCTCGACGTCGACGAGGCGAGGCAGGATGGGCGGCAACATGGACATCGCCAAGTGGTGCACGAAGGCCTTGTCCTTCTCTCCTGCCGTGCCCACCGCTTCGAGATCGATGGCCACCAGAGGGCCGTGATGGAAGGCCATGCGAATGTAGCCGACCGCATCGGGTTGATCGGAGGCGACGAGGGAGGCTTCGACACCCTCCGTGTGGTGGACGGTCACACCGTCCACTTCGGTGGTCGTGAAGGAAAAGCGCGACCGGTCCAAGACGTCTTCAAGCCAGCCTTCGGGGGGCGTTGTGTCGCGTCCCGTGCAGACGAAACCCTCGCTCCAGGAGAAGAAATGGAGCCCTCGGCGCGCGTGCTCTTCCCATGCAAGCATGCGAAGCGTGACGTTGTGGTGGTTCTGCAGGCTGGCGAGGTAGGCTTGCTTCCCGTCGCCTCTGCGGATGTAGGATCCCGTGCCAAAGGCCGAGTTCTGGTACTTGCCCACCGTGGAGATCTCAACGTCGTGTGCGGCATGAAAACTTCCTGCGAGTGCTTTGGCGATGTGATCGCCACGTCGGGCCAGCATGCGTTTCTTGAGCCACGTTGTGTCACCTCGTCGCTGCACGACCTGATCGATTTCCCTCATCGTTCGCTCGATGGGGTCACGACGCCATCCTCTGCGGATGTTCCCACTCAACGTCGGAAGGGCCCGTTCAGGATCTTCCAAGAGACGGTCGAGGTTGCGTCGGAGGCGTTTGGCCGTGTCTTCGTTGGCGTGCTTCGTCCCACGCATCCGAACCCTCTGGCGTTTTTTGCCGGGGAATTCGACCTGCGGTGCACGTGCCATCGGTCTGCCTCATTCTGCCGCGGGTGCCGGTTGAGATGAGGCTTTCTCAGGACCTCGCCCTCATGCCTTGGTCAAGGTGTAATCGAGCACGACCAAGGAAACGCTCCATTGCACGGTCTCGCCGTCGTCTTGATGGTTGCAAAGCGGCCCGCCGCCGGTGGCAACCGTGACCGTCAAATCGAGGAACGAAGGACCAAAGCCCACGTTCCCCCCGTCCAAGGAGGCACGAAGTTCGCTCTCCGAGACGTCTGAACCGTTCCCTGATTCGAAGAGGGCGCGGTCGAACCACTCGACCACGACGTCGTGTGAAGCGGTGGTGCCCTCGACGTTTTGCCCGTCCGCACTGCCCGTGAGCTCGTCCCGCTGAAGCAAACCAGCGATGGTGTCGGGTTCGGCATCAGCCGCCCCAGGTGCCGCGCAACCGGGGCCGCCTGCCGTCTCGTCCTCACCGTAGGCCAGCGTGGCGATCAGGCCGACCACGTTTCGACCTTCAGCGGCCGCGCCTGCGGCGTCGCTGTGCACCTCGACGGGCACGGTTTGACCGTCGCCAACGAACTCCTCGCCCGAACCGATTTCGATGAATTCGAACGTGCCTTCGATGGTCCAAGAAGCCGGGGCATCGGCCGACTCAGGCGTGTCACGGAGCAAATAGGCCCCCTCGGCCGCAGCGGCAGGGGCGAGGATCACAAGGGCGGCGATGCCGATGGCTCGCCCCGATGGGACCTCAAAGCGGCCGAGCGGTGAGCCTTCCTTGATCCGGTACGCATGATCCACGAAGTGGGCCAAGAAGGCCATGCCCATGCCGGGGATGGACTCGAAGACGTGGACGTTGAGGCCGAGGACACGCCAAACGATGACGCCAACCAACGCGGCGATCATCATCGTGACCGAGTGGCGGGTGTCCGGTTCGTACCCGCTCCATCGGACGATGAGCATCGGCACGAAGATACCGCCCAATCCGTACACGGCAAGCACGACGAGGGAGAAGACAGAATCGCCCCCTGGAATGTAGAGCCCAGCCAACGAAATGACCGTGGCGAACGCGGCCATCACCAAAGTGACCTTCTTTGTGGTGCTGTGGTCTTGGCTCCATTCAGGGCGAATGTCGTCGGTGACCGCCGCGGTGCAGGCGAGCACTTGGCTGTCGGCGGTGGACATCGTCGCGGCGAAGATGGACGCGAGGATCAGTCCGGCCCAGAACGGACCGAGCACTTCCATCGCGAGGGTGGGGAGGCCAAGTTCTGCGTCGAAGCCGTCTTGGGTGAACACCACGCGACTGGCCCAACCGATGACCAACATGAGGGCGATGAAGGGCGTTTGCCAGACGAAGAACCAGGCCATGGCCTGCTTCCGTTCTTTGTCTCCACCAAGGGTCATCACGCGGGACACCACTTGTGGCTGACCGGCGACCCCAAGGCCGCCGAGGAAGAAAGCGAAGACCCAGAGGCTGACCCCAAGCGCAAGGTTTGGAGGAATGAATCCGGTGAGCGTTGGGTCCTGCCCCTCAAGCCCTGCGTTCAACCCGCTGAACCCTCCGACCTGCCCAAGGGCCACCCAGCAGAGCATGATGGTCCCGATGATCATCACGCAGGACTGCGCTGCGTCGGTCCAAATGGAAGCACGGATTCCTCCAGCGTAGCAGTAGGCCACAACCAGCACGAACCCGATGAGGATGCCGAGCACGGGATCCCACCCCATCATCGCGAGGAGGGCCTTCCCACCGCTGGTCAATTGTGCGGCGGCATAGACCGAAAGAAAGGCCACAGAAAGGATCGCGGCCAACTTTGCTTCCGGCGCCCCCGTCACGCTGGCGACCAAGGACGAAAGGGAGCGGACCCCGCGCTCGTTGGCTTCTTCCTGGATGTAGCGGTAGAGCCAGACCCAAGCGACGAGTTGACCGACGGTGGAGGCAAGACCGATCCAGATGGCGGAATAGCCGACGGCGTACGTGAACCCGATGAATCCGATGAACATGTAACCGCTGTTCCACGTGCTGACCGCAGACAGGGCAGCCAACGCTGGGTGCATACCACGTCCTGCGACCAAGTAATCGTCGGTCGTGTCCTCTTTCACACGCATGCTGGAAAGACCCACGGCCGCGAAGAAGCCGAGGAAGAGCAAGAAGGACAACAGCATCACAACGTTGCTCATCGCTCCGACCACACTCCCCCTCCCCATGAACGCTTCCGAGAACGGAGCGAGGGAATCAGGACCTTCGCCATCGAGCGATGGCCGCTGCTTCGACGCCTTCGATGGCGGCGGGAACGAGCAGGCAGTTCAACCGGCCCCCGACTTCCGAAGGCAAACCGTCCACGGTCGTGGTGACGAAGGCTTCGTCCGACGTTCCGACGTCCGCACACAACACCACGGTCCACGCTCCGACGTCGAGGCCTTCGAGGTCTGCCGATGTCAGACTCGACAATGCGCCTTCCTCTGGAGGGCGTTCCGCCAAACGCTCGGCCATCATGTGCAGGCTTCGATGGGCATCTTCGGGCCGCATGGGGCGCTGATCTCCGGTGCCTGCACCTGTGGGGTCGAGGTCGAGCAACACGAGGGTGTGCAATCCTTGGTGGCGATTCAGCGCGATGGTTTCGAGCGGAGAGGTGGCAATCCACGCACCGTGCGGGTAGGTCAACGTGGTTTGTCGCCCAAAGCGGTAGTTGGACAGGCCTGCGGCTCCTGTGACCATTCCCGTGATGCTCAGGCCGTGAAGGACCCGGCACGGCACACCTGCATCTTCAGCGCGAAGTTGCAGGTCCACGTGAGTGGTGGCTTGCAAGGGGTCGCCGACGACCAAAAGTGCCACGAGGGAGGTACGAGCGAGTTCAAACATCTCCGTCGGGTGTTCCACGTCCGGACGCATCACCCGTTCGATGGGCCCCACGTGGGCCTCAAGGTCGATCACGTCCTGCTCTGGCCAGAGGGCGGTGTAGGCTTCGTACCACCTGTGGTCAGCGGTTTGGGCCGCCTCAATCGCCGCCGCGGTCATGCCGGAGCGTCCACCTGGCCCAAGGCCGACAAGGAGCAGGCCGGTGGGGGGCAAGTCGACCGTCATGCTGATGCCGTCCTGACCGGTGGTCACGATGAGCGGCATGCGTCATTTGAGGGTGCCGAGCGCAGAGACCGCCCGATGGCGGGAACGTTTGGCCGCGAAAGGCTGGCTTGCGCAAGGCGCGGGCATCCAAACGGACGGAGAGCACCGACTTCTTCCGCTCAACGACGTTGCCCCGGGCTCCGAAGAGCCCATGTTCGAAGGACACACCATCGTTGAGCGCACGGCGCTCGAACGGGGCCCGCAGCGCTGGACGCAGCGGCTTCAACCGTCCTTGCTGGCCGCCATCGAAGCCCACCTTCCGACGGCCCACGAAGTGCAGGGCGACGTGCTGTTGGTGAAACTTGAGCCAGAAGTGGAGGCCCATGCCACCCCCATTGCAGAAGCCATGTTGGCTCAATTCCCCCATGTTCGGGTGGTCTGCGTGGATCGAGGCGTCACCGGGCCGTTCCGCATCCGTGACCTCCAGGTCCTCGCCGCGCGTGACGGGGACGAATCCACCGTGACCACGGTCAAGGAGCATGGATTGACCTACACGCTCGATCCAAGCAAGGCTTACTTCAGCGCGAGGCTGAGCGGAGAACGTGCGGCCGCAATGGACCTGATGCGTGAACACAGCGATCGCCTTCAGCGCCGCCTCATCGTGCATGATCCCTACGCGGGGGTGGGGCCGAACCTCGGTCTGCCCCTCCATCACGGCGTGGTGGCGAAAGCGGTCGTCGGGGACTTGAACGGAGAGGCGATCCCCTTCTTGGAAGCCAACCTTGGCCACATCATCGCCCGTAGCGCCCATCCTCAGGCCCACTTGGAGGTACGGATGGGCGACGGCCGAGCCTGGCGAAACGAGGAGGCCTTGAAGGGGAAAGCGGACGTCCTTTTCGTCAACCTCCCGCACGAGGGGTTGGAGCACATGGACGACCTGATGCCTCTTCTGGCAGGGGACGCTTTGGTGATCGGTTGGGCGGTGATTGGACGCGATGACGAAGCATCGATCGCCCACCAAATCACCTCCTCCTTTGCCGTAGCAGGTCGAATCAGCTCCGTTGACGTGCAGGCGACCAAAGGCTTCAGCACGACCCGGACGATGGTCCGGCTTGTGGTGCGCGCGACGACGGGTTCTTGAGGCGCCCACCGCTCCCCGAAACCATGGAAACCACCGCTCGATGCAAGTGCGGCGTCACCATCGACATCGCCGGGGCGACGCCCCGCCCTGACGGAATCAAGCTATGGTGCCGCGTTTGCGGCGACAACTTCGTCCACAAGCGTGAGTCGTGAAGGCGCCCGTTCCGGGAATTGAACCCGGGTCGCAGGAATGACAATCCTGCATGATAACCTCTACACCAAACGGGCAGGCAGGCGTGGCGTGAGGGAACCGATATTTAAGCCGCTCTCACCGTGTCGTTAACGGTTCTCATGAGCTCACGACCGCCTTCCGCTGCACAAGCCAAAGATGACGCAGAGCAAGCAGCAGCAGACGATGCCGTTGCTGCTGCCTTTGGACAACTTGCTGGAATGGAGCCCACGGCGACACCCGATGGCCCGCCAAGTGGGCCGCCGGGCGGACCTCCGAAGGGCCCGAGCGGCCCCCCCTCCGGTCCACCGACCGGCCCGCCAAC
>DUHJ01000236.1 GCA_013330925.1 Candidatus Poseidoniaceae archaeon
CACCACAACGTCGGTGGCTTGCCTGAGGACATGACGCTGAGCGTTGTTGAACCGCTTCGCGAGTTGTACAAAGACGAGGTTCGGGAGCTTGCACGCACCTTGGGCATCAGCGTGGCCGAGCGCCAACCCTTCCCAGGTCCTGGCCTTGCGGTTCGTACCCTTGGCGATCTCACCCCAGAGCGCGTGGGCGTCGTGCGTGAATGCTGCGCCATCGTCGAAGAAGAATTCGAGGCCGCAGCCGAGCGCGGCGAGATGGAACTTCCGTGGCAATACTACGCAGCGTTGCTTCCCGTCCGCTCCGTCGGCGTTCACGGCGATGTGCGTGCGTACGGCGAGACCATCGTCGTCCGTGCCGTCCGCAGCATGGACGGCATGTCCGCTCGCTACTCGGAGATCCCTCACAGCATCCTCCAGAAGGTCAGCACCCGCATCACCAACGCCTGCAAGGGCTCAGTGAACCGAGTGGTCTACGACATCACCCACAAGCCTCCGGGCACCATCGAGTGGGAATGAACGCCGTCGAGCCGTGGCGGCTCCACCACCCGTGAAGAAGCGATTAAGAAGGGGTGGCGGGTCGCAGACTTCGCCGATTTAGCTTAGCTGGTGGAGCGTGGGACTGTTAATCCCAAGGTCGTGGGTTCGAGCCCCACAATCGGCGCCTTCGTTCACCGTTTACACAGGTGATTCATGGTTCACCGTTTCCAGCAAACGGCTTGCCTGAAGAACAGGCGCTTGAGCCCGAATGGTGAACGCCTCGGTCAGGTCAGGCACGTTCTCGGACATGTTGTGGTCGATGTGGGCAAGGGCCGCCCCTGCCTCGACGTACGCTCCAACCTTGGCGATCAACTCGATGCCCGCGCCCAAATCAAGCACGGCTGCGGGGTGGGTTCGGCCTGCACCGATGTGGACCAAGGCACGCCCGAGGGCGAGTGCATCGATGTCATTGACATGGCCGGCCGTGGGAGCCACGACGGTCGTTCGTGAACGGCCGCGCGGCAGGACGGACCATGGGTCGGCGATCAGGGCCGTGACGGTGGCTTCGTCCACACCTTGTCGCCGGCACATCTGAGCGAAAGCGGTCAGGGCCGACCCGTCGGCGATGACCGCGTCCACGTCTGCGCCCAGGGCCGCACCTTGCATTCGAACGAGATCCATGGTGTCCTCCGGTCCTTCACCGCGCAAGGAGTGGACGCTCTCCGCCACCTCGTGGGCGTTGCCAAGCATCCGACCGATGGGGCGGTCCATCGAGGTAATCTGGGCGGTGACCTCCATGCCCAAAGCGGTGCCCACATGCACCATTGAGCGCGCCAAAGCTCGGGCGTCCTCAAGGGTGGGCATGAAGGCAGCCTTCCCGCACTTGACGTCGAGGACGAGGCGTTCCAGCCCCTCGGCGTATTTCTTCGAGACGATGGATGCCGTGATCAGCCCGATCTGTGGGACCGTGGCGGTCACGTCACGGGCGGCATACAAGATGCGGTCGGCCGGTGCAATCCCCTCGGTTTGGCGGCTGATGAAGCAGGGATTGGTGCGCATCTCCTCAAGGCTCAGGCCGGTGTTGAATCCCGGAATGGCTTCCAACTTGTCGATGGTGCCTCCGGTGTGGGCCAACCCACGCCCAGCCAGCATTGGGACCGTGAGTCCAGCCGCGGCCAAGCACGGGGCCAAGATGAGGCTCATCTTGTCGCCGACGCCACCTGTGGAGTGCTTGTCAACGCGACCGGATTCCTGCGCAAGCGTTGCCCCTGAGGTGGCCATGTGCTTCGTCAACAGGGAGGTTTCCTCTGGCGTCAGCCCTTGCAATTGGCAGGCCATCAACCATGCTCCGACCTGTTCCGGTGCCACTTCGCCGGAGAGCAGTCCCTCGATGAAGCGTTGAATCATCGCCTCGTCAAAGGCGTGACCGTCACGTTTCCACGCAATCAGGTCCGGCACGCTGTGCGTCACGCTCACCATGCCACCTCAAGAGGCCAAGCCAATTTCCACAAGGCGCTGATGCAGGTACTCGTCCGCGAGGATGGAGGGATAGAGAACGTCGCCGCCGGTCATGGCGACAAACTTCGGGCGAGGCGTCAGGTCAACGTCGCCCCGTGGGTGGACAAACATCGGCATCGAATAGCGCTCTGTGCCTGCATTGGGGGGGTTCACCACACGGTGGGTGGTGGACTTGAACAGCCCGTTGGTGAGGTTTTGCAGCATGTCTCCGCTGTCGACGATGATGTGCTCATGGTTCCCCTCAACTTCGATCCATGAACCGTCGTGGTCCATCACCTGCAGCCCGTCTGCGGTGGCACCAACGAGCAGCGTGAGGAGGTTGATGTCCTCGTGCTGTGCGCTTCGCACCGCGCCAGGAGGTGTGTCGGGTGCGAGTTCGGGATAGTGGATGACGCGAAGGATGGTGTTGCCGTCCTGGGCCATTTCCGGAAGCCATGCTTCATCTTCGCCGAGGTAAAGCGAAGCCGCCTTCAGCAAGTCCACCGACATGCGCTCCATCGCTTGGTAGAGGCCATCGATGTGGCCTTCAAACTCGGGCACGTCTGCGTTTGGCCAGAAATTGCGTGGAAACGCGTCCTGGTGTGGATGTCCCTCCGCCAAGGTCCGACCCGTCTGCCAGAATTCCTTGAGGTCAGGTTCGGGGTTGTCTTTGGCGTGCTCCACACCATAGGGCGTGTATCCGCGTTGACGGAACATGTCGGCCCGCTCATAGGTGCGTTTCGTGGCCTCATCGAGGTGGAAAAATCGACCGATGGTGGCGTACGCCTGATCGATGGACGTCGGTTCAATGCCATGCCCGGTCAGTGCGAAGAAACCGATGTCCTTCAGCGCGTCACCCATGGTGGCCACGAAGCGTTCACGGGCTTCTCCGCCGGCGTGCCAGTCGCGCAAATCGCAGACCTGCAGGCTTCGTGTCATGCGCATCACCGATGGTGGGCCTCAGTCGCGAAGCTTGCTGATGAGCCGGAGCACTTCGATGTAGATCCAGACCACGCTCATCACCAGGCCGAAGGCCGCCCACCATTCCATGTGCTTGGGGTACTGGTTTGCAGCACCTGTTTCGATGAAGTAAAAGTCACTGAGCAAGGTGAAGGAAGCGATGGTCACGATGACCACGCTGAAGCCGATGCCAATCAGGCCGCTGCCGTGGATGAAGGGAATCGTCACTCCGCCGATGAAGTAAAGCAGCATTTGGCCGACATAGACGAACATCACCGTGCCAACCAAGGCCGCCATGACCATGTTGAAGCGCGGACCGACACGAATGGCGCGTGACGTGTAGAGCATCGTCATCGTGCCGGTGATGCCCGCCGTGACCAAACCGGCCTGGATGGCGATGCCAGGGTAGGCGAGTTCCATGATGTAGGTGAAGCCGGAGAGGAAGAGGATCTCCAGTCCAACGTACGCGGTCATCGCGAATGTTGGGGTCCCCTTTGGTCGAACGAAGACCAGGCCAATGACCAGGATGAAGGCGCCGATGCCGCCAACGGTTGCCGCAACGCCCGCAAGGGCCATGCCTGCGCCGGGCGTGCTGGCATCGAGCGCTGCGTACGCGCCGAACATCACCAGCATGCCCACAAGAAGGGCCCCGAAGAGGATGGAGGCCTTCTTCAAAGCGCCCTCGACGGTCATCACGCCCTCGGCGGGCACCGAG
>DUHJ01000152.1 GCA_013330925.1 Candidatus Poseidoniaceae archaeon
AAGGATCCCTGTGGCGTCAACAGCTGCGACGGTTGGGCGGACAGCACCATGGGCGGTCGCTCGCTCTCCGTGACCGATGCTGAAGACATGTGGGGCAAGTCTGTGACCGTCCGCAAAAACCGCGTTCGCGTGTGCAAGTCATGCTACCGAACGTGGAAGAAGAACAACAAACAAGAGGACCACTACTGACGCCTCTTTCACTTTCAGTTTTCGAGGAACCCCCTCGAAAACATAGGTCGACCCCCGGCGTACAGTTCTGAGGTATGCGCAGCAGAACAGTCGTTCGATCCCTCATCAGCGGTCACACCACCGTGGTCGCCCACGACGACGGGAGCATCAACCTCCGACTCGTGGGGCACCGGGAACGCCGTGTCACCGTCGGTGCGGTGCCAAGCGTGCTGTTGACCATGACCGACCGACAAGGCCGTGACCTTCTCTTGGTCGGGGACGCCCTCGGCCGCCTCCACGTGGTGCCCATGGACTGTGCAACCGTGACCTCACGCATCGACCTCGCGTCAGGTCGGATTCGAGCGTTGGCCGCAAGCCCCACGGAACGAGGAGACGTCGTGGTGGCCACGAGCAACGGGACCGTGGCCGTGGTCGATCTCAACGAATCCACCCATGTGAACATCGCGAGGTTCGACGGCCCAGTCGGTTCCCTCCAGGTCAGCGAAGAAGCGCTGATCGCCACCGTCCGAAGCACACACGTGACGCTGAATTGGGACGGCGACACCCTGTCGGAACACGTCCCTGTCCGACCCACATCGCGTCGCTACCCCCGCCGTCGCAGCACCTTGGTGGTCGGACCCGACCAGCGGCTCATCGCCCCGATGTGATCACACGGGCGCTTGTTCGTGCTCGTCCAAAGGCCAAGGCTCGCGTGGTGTCATCCATAGCGCAGAAGGAGCAGGGCGCGCCCACCCGCGGGGCCGCCTTCCTTCGTCGGCAAGCACCGACTCGAAGTGGGCGTGATGACGGGCGAGCACCTCCTTCACGTGCTGTGGCCCGCGGAGGGCTGGACCTCGCATGGGCACCAACGCGTCCAAATTGAGGGCCATCAATCGTTCAAGGCTGTCCACGTGATCGAGCAAAGATCCTCCCGGCAAGTCCAACCGAGCCGGCAGGTCGGCCCTTGGCAAGGCTGCACCGACCACGGCGGTGGAGCGGTCTTCAACGAGGTACCCCATGCCTTCGGGCGCGTGACCCGGGAGGGCAATGGCCTGAATTCCGCCGTCCCCCAACGCGATGATGTCCCCGTTTCCAATGACTTCCCCCTGAACGGCGGGCATGTCGGAATCGTACCTGTTGGCCCAGGTGGAGAAAAAATCCCCCGTTTCCAAAGCGCTGAGGCCCGCCTCTCCAACGTGCACACGAAGGCCTGACCACTGTTCAACGAAGTGTGCTGATGCTCCCGAGAAGGGGTACCTTCGGCTGGTCAAGAGAAGGTGATCCGGTTGACGGCCTTCGTCGAGGAGCCCGAGAATACGTTCCACTTGCAAGGCTTGGTACCACGACGTGCCTGCGTCGATCAGCACCACGGACGCCTCGCCTTGGACCACGACGCAATTCGCGTCGTGATGGATGCCCGGCAAACGCGTCATCCGCATGCCTCCCCATCCGTGGACGTGGCTTCAACGCTCGCCTCCTCAGCAGACGGTCCACTGCGGTGCGCTCAAATAGGGGGAGACGGTCGCCGGCTCATGGCTCGCTTCCCAGAGGCCGAAGCACGCATGTTGCATCGCAAGATCTGCATGAAGTGCAACGCTCGCAACGCGGTGCGGGCCGTCCGATGCCGCAAGTGCGGCTACAAGGGCCTGCGTGGAAAGAACGTGGAGCGCCGTGGCCCCTGATTGTTCGGGTTCACACCAAGGGTGCGAAGAGCAACCCTGCAACATCACCAAGCACGAGTGCGGCCACGCACGCCGGCCACAACACGACCAGCAACGGCACCTTCCGGGTCACCCACACGCGTTGCACATCCAACGCCTCCAAAGCGGCAACGCTCGCATCAAGGGCTTCTTCGGTCGGGGTTCGCCGAGGGGCCCGAACGCGATGCACCACCCGCTCGACGCCGTCCAAGCCGACGTCAACGCTTGAGAGCATCCACACGTGGGCTTGTTTCACCTCGCTCAAGGCCATGCGCTCGGCATGAAACGCATGACGCAAGTCCACGAATCCGTTGATGTCACCGCGAGCGAGGTTCCGCACCAGGTTCCAAGGCGGGATGAGCAAGAAGGCCAAGCCGCCCCACAAGAGAATGGACAACGCGGGAGGCAAGGCCAGCACCACGCTGCTCTCCCCCGAAAGCCACGGCAGAGCGCCCCAACTCGGCACGAGGAGCGAGATCCACATCAGGGCCTTGGCGTCGGCACCGCCGTGGAGGAGCCGGAGGCGCCATGCGACGTCAACGATGACCAGCACGAGGGTCACGCCGATCAGCTCCCACCACAGCGCTTGCGCCCCCTCGAGGTTCCACAGGATCAGATCCACGGGATCAACGTCCCCGTGAAGTTGCGCCCCAGAGGCAAGGCCGACCAACGCGATGGTGTAGGCCATCAGGGCCGCCAGGTCAATCTTGGACCCGGCCTTGATGTCCTGGAGGCTGGGGCGTCCAAGGACGGCTCCGCTGGCGAACGACCACGGCAAAAACAGGGTGCACCACACCGTAAGGTCCGCCCCTCGTACCATGAGGTCGAGCACGTAAAGGAGCAGCACGGGCTGACTCCACACCAGCCAGTGGCCGTTCGGCACGCGCCGGTCCAGGTGGTCCAACCAGGCCGCAAGGCCCATGCACACCAGCAAGGTGCCGGCCCGAGCGCCAGCAATGACCTGCTCCGCCTGAAGGTCCACGTTCCCCGAGGACACAATCACCTTATAGCGGACCCGCAGGAGAAGCACAGGGGCGTGACGTGAATGGACATCGAAACCCGACTCCAGAACGTGGCGAAGGTCATCGCTGAAATCGATGATTCTAAGGTGCCCCGAAACATCCGTCGGCAAGCCAAGGAAGTCACGGAACAGTGGCTGCTGAACACCGGAAAGAAAACCGACGTTCGCGTGGCCATGACGCAGGCCAAACTCGAGGAACTCTATGAGGACCCGAACATTCCACCGGAGTTCGGCACCCTGATCCTGATGATCAACACCGAACTTGAGAAGCTCCTCACGGAACTGCTCTGAAGCATCACGCCTCTTCGGTGTGCGCCTCCACCGGTCGGCCCGCGGCCTCGGTGAAGGCATGCAACAAATTCTCCATCATCTGGCGGTGCTCTTTGGGAACTTTCCCCGGCGAGAGGCCACCGACGACGCTCCAGTCGCCTTCGATGAGCGGCAGTCCGCGCTTGAGGAAGTCGAGTTGGGCTTGGCTGACCCGTCCTCGACGAACCGCGCGGCGAGCCGAGGAACGAGCGGCGATGATGGCCACCTGCTCGTCGGTGTAATCCAACAAGTGCTGGAGTTCCATCAGCGAACGGCCTTCAAAGGACGAGATGATGCCGTCGCGGACCGCGTCTTCCCAGGCTTCGTCAAGGGAAGGGGCCCGCTCTGAGAGCAGGATGGCGACCGGCTTGGTGGCTTCGACGTTTTCCAGGACGATCTTCACCAGCACAGCAAACGGAACCGCGAGGATCATGCCGACCAAGCCCCAGAGCCAGAAGGAGTAGGACGTGACCAGCAACAGCACCAGTGGCGAAACGCCGAGGGCGCGGCCTGCCCACCGGTTCTCGATGTAATTGCCCCAGACCTGCTGGTTGACGATGGAAAGCAGTGCGAAGGTGAGCAAGGCTCCGGGGCTCAGCATCACTGCACCCAAGATCAAAGGTGGAATCATCGCGAACACCGAACCGATGTACGGGACGTAGTTGAACAGGAACGTGAGCAACGCCCACGTGAACCACAGGTCGATGCCAAAGGAAATCATCAGGATGGAGGCGCCAGCAGCCGTACCGATCGACACACCCGTTTTCACAACCACGTACGTGTTCACGCTGGACTCGATGTGCTCTCGGACTTCCGTCAACTTCGCACTTCCACCCCTCGGCCACGCACGCTCGATGCGAGCAGGAAGCAAGGCTGCTTCCAAGATCATGAAAATCAGGAAGAAGGTGATGATGAGGCTGGCGGAAATCATGTCACCGACACCGGCGAGCATGTTCACGAGAATGTCCGAAATCTGGCCACCAGAACCCACAACGCCCAATTGGCTCAAGCCCTCAGCAAGCGAGGCGTTCTCTGAACCCGCCCAGTTTTGCACGGCCCCAGCAGCGATGCTGTCGTCGCGAAGCCAATTCCATTTTTCCTCGAGGTTGTCGTTGTAGTCTTGCACGGTGTCGGTGTCGCTCATCAGAGCATCCGCTTGTGCATACGCGAAGAAGCCGGCTGCGCCGACCACGGCAAAGAAAGCCATGAGCATGGTGAAGTACGACAAGACCAGGGGGAAGCCGTTCGCAGAAAGCGCGTCGGCACCAGGCTTGAGGACGAAGTACACCGCGAGCGCGATGAAGAAGGGTTTGAGCACGCTTTCCAACTGGATGAGCCAGAAGGAAACGATGGTCAAAATGGCACAGACGTAGACGATGGTGGACAGGGAGCGATTGAACTCACCTTCCTCAAAGGCACCGTCCTTCATGGACGCCCATGGGGATGGCGGTTTCAATGGTTCGCCCCAAAATTTGGACGGACAAAAGGCTCAATCCGACGCATGAGGAGCGGATTCACCGGGCAACCGCAACGACACAAGGAAGGTCAGGAGCATGATGGCGGCACAGAGATGGAACACGGTATGGTAGGTGAACCACCCTGTCCCGTTCACCGTCAAAGTCCACACCAATCCACCCGTGACCGGGCCGAGGATGCGGGCAAAGGCCGAAGCCGATTCCATGGCGCCCATGACACCGCCCAGCTCCCGTCCCTCACGCTGTGCATAGGAGGCAAGCAGGCTTGACGACGTCGGTTGGAAGATGCCACTGCCCGTCGAAATCACGATGCAGGTCGGCAACAACCAGAGCCAAGCGGCGTCCACCGAAGCGTAAGGAATCGCGCCGAGACCTACGCCGGTGATGACCACGGCGATGGGGAGCATGCCGCGTGAAGAAAAACGCTTGGACAGCGGGCGGATCAAGCCACCTTGCACGACGATGCCCGTCAAGCCGATGACAGCGAAAATGCGTCCATTCTGTGCTTCCGTGAAGCCAAGGCCACCCGCATCCGGTGACATCTCGGTAAAGAGGATGAAGACGGCATGCATGATGGTGAACCCGAAGCTGTAGAGCATCGTCACCCAGACGAGCTGACCGATGGCCGGGGTCCGCATGGACGCGATCAATCCCGAAAACGAGGATTTCATCGTGCCCGCCCAATCCAGGCCCGTGGCGTCTTGCCGTGACGCCTTGGGCAAGGATTCTGGCAAGCGCGTTCGCGCAAGCAACAGGGAGACGATGGAGAGGGCACTCGCCACCAAACAGGGCAGAAGGTAAGGATAGGTCTCCAGCAGGGTGCCTTGGAACACGTCCCAACGTTCGGCAGGAGCCGACAATTCACCGCCGATGAACGGACCGAAGGTGAATCCCAAGCCAAAGGAAGCGCCGATGAGCCCCATCCGGCTCGCCATCTGTTCAGGGCGGCTGATGTCGCCAATGTAGGCACGAGCAACCGCAATGTTGCCGTTGAAGAAGCCCGCCAGGAAGCGTGCGAGAATGGCGATGAAAAGGGTGGGTGCCAGCCCAAACAGCGCGAAGCAGAAGGTGTTGCCCACCAGCCCAATCATCAGGATGGGACGCCGCCCGATGCGATCGGACAAGCCACCCCACAGCGGAGCAGATAGGAATTGGGCCATTGGATAGGCGGTCATCACCAAACCGACCCACAAACCGATGGAGGTGATGTTGGCTTCCACCGCCAGGTCCTCGACCAGATAGGTGAGGAATGGAATGACGATGCCGAAACCGATCATGTCGATGAAGGTCACAAGAAAGAGAATCAGGAGTTGCCCCCTGACGCCTTCTTCTTGCGCTTCGTCCACAGGGCCCCGATAACGGTTCGGGGTTTCAATTCGCTCCCTGTTCACACCGGGCGAACGGCAGATGAGAGCTCGGGCGTCAAGCGGTCGATGATGCCACCAAGCCGCTCGACGAGGCCCGCCTTCTGATCGTGCTTGATGAGGGCATGCTCCATGACTTCGTCAAGGGTGTCCACGGGGATGATTTCGACCTTGCCTTCCCACTGGTGGTCCAGCACCACGTCTTGCAGGTTGGACCTGGGGATGATGACGGTGCGAACGCCTGCATAACCTGCGGCTTCGATCTTCGCCGTGACCCCACCAATGGGCAACACTTCGCCGCGCACGGAGAGGGAGCCGGTCATCGCCAAATTCTGACGAATGGGGATGTTCTCGATGGCCGAGATGATGGCCGTTGCGATGGTGATGCTTGCCGAGTCTCCGTCCACGCCGTGGGTGTCCACGAATTGGATGTGAATGTCGTAGTCCGATACGTCCTTCCCGGTGAGCTTCTTGACGACGGCACTGACGTTGGTCACGCTTTCCTTGGCCAAGTCAGACAGACCACCGGTGGCGTGAATCTTCCCGCCACCGCCTTGCGACGGCGTCACAAGGGCCTCAACGGGGAGCATGATGCCGCTGAAGTCGGACAATCCGGAATTGGCGCCGAGCACCGCAAGACCGTTGACGCGTCCAACGCGTTCACCGGAATTCACCAACAGGCTGTAGTCGCGACGTCGCTCAATCATGCGGTCCGCCACCTGCTGCTCGAGCGGCTTGGCGATGGAGCGAGCGCGAATGACGTGATCTGCCGTCGTGAGTTCTGCCCCTTCCTCAATGGCCAGGTCACCCGCAATGCGGACAAGGCCGCCGAGTTCACGAAGGCGAAGGCTGAGTTTTCCACGCCGACCGGACCGGCGCTGGGCTTCCTTCAGGATGGCAGCAACGCCGCCGACGTCAAAGTGGGGAATCTCACGAAGCGTGTCCTGATCCCGATGAACCTCTTGGGCAATGAAGCGAATCAAGCGGCGACGGTTACGCGCCGTGTCCGGCATCTCGGAGTTGACGTAAACCTCGTAGCCGTAGCCGCGGATACGGCTTCGTAGGGCAGGGTGCATGCCTTGGATGGCGTCCAAGTTTCCTGCGGCGATGAGGATGAAGTCGCACGGCACCGGTTCGGTCTTGGTCAGGGCTCCGCTGGAGCGCTCCGAGCGTCCAGAAACGGGGAACGCGCGTTCTTGCATGGCCGTGAGCAAGGCTTGCTGCTCCTCGAGGCGGAGGAGGTTGATCTCGTCGATGTACAGCACGCCCTTGTGCGCACGGTGGATGGCACCGGGCTCCACACGTTCGTGGGCCGGCGTTTCCATGCCACCGGACTGGAACGGATCGTGGCGAACGTCACCGAGAAGGGCGCCGGAGAGGGTCGCCGTGGCGTCGACGAAAGGAGGGAGTTCCTTCGTGTCGTGCTTGACCAGCACCTTCGGAATCCTGCTCTCGTCAGCGGCACCCAAGCGGGAACGCAAGAACATGTATCCGAAGGTGAGTAGAAACATGCCGAAGAGCAAGGTCACGATGTCACCGCTCTGCAGCGTGGCGATGGCAAGGAGGAACGCGATGGCGACAAATCCGATGAGGAGCATCCGCTGCGTCTTCTCGCGCTGAACACGAATGGCTTCCTTCTGGACCTTGACGATGCGGTCACCCCGACCTGCGGGGACCGTGCGAACCCGAGGTTCATTCTCGTCCTCTTCATTTGGATAGACCAACACGTCTTCCAACGCATCACGAGGAAGAAGTTCGGTCATGGAGCGGGCGAGCATCGACTTCCCGGTACCCGGGTCGCCGATCATCAGCATGTGACGGCGCTGCTCAGCAGCCTTTCGGATGATGACCGAACCGGCTTCCTGACCGATGACCTGGTCCACCAGGCGGTCCGGAACGGGAACCTCCTTGGTGGAGGTCATTCCAATGTCTTCGATCCACGCCTCGACGGTGGTCTGGAGGACATCGTCGCTGGCTTGTCCGAGCACGTCCTCGTCGGAAGGGTCCTCGGATTCGGCGGACCAGACGGTGACTTCGACGTCACCGTCCTCGTGGAGCGGGGTCTCGACGAGACCGTCGGCCTCGTCAACGACCTCATCGGGAAACCCGTCGGCGTCTCCGCTCACAGGTGGAGGTGTGGTCGCCTCCCCTTTGAGGCTTTCAGCCGCGTCATGGCCGGTCAAACGACGGCATCACTGTTGCTGGTCCAAGTATTGCTGGCCGTAGTAGGCCCACTGTTCCATCGTCCAGCCGGCGGGGAGGCCGGTGGCGGGGAGCGGCGGTCCTGCGTAGGCGGGAGCAGCAGGGATGGCCGGTGCGGGGATGACCGGTGCAACGGGTTGTTGGAAGATCTCCTGAGCACCGCCGTACATCGAATTGGCCACCATGTCCGAGGACGGGAGGGTGGCTTCGTCCCACTTTGGTTGCTCAACGAATCCACGGTTGCGGGTGAACATCACGCCCAAGAGGGCCGCCAGAATGAGCACGCCGAGGACGATGAGGATCACATCGGTGCTGATGCCGTTAGCGGAATCAACCGTTCCTTCGCCTTGGAGGTTGTCGCCGCTGCATTCGGAGCGTGGGTCGTCGCAAGCGTCGGCCAGGTCCGCTTGAAGAACGGTCAACTGGGCTTCCATCTCGGTCGTGTCGCCTTCCTCAGCGGCAATCTCGGCCTTCAGCGTCTCGATGCTGGCTTCGAGGGCCGCAATGTGAGCAACGAGTTGCTCGTCGTCCATGGATTCGGGTCCGGGAGCGTCTTCGGTGACGCGCCAGTACACGGGCTTCATGAGCTTGTATTCCTCACCGATGTCGTCGGTGGCGATCACGTTGCCGAGTTTCACGTCGTCGTTGTATTGCAGACCGTAGGGGCGGACGTCGTCCCATTCGAGGTTGATGGACCATCCACGCTCGGCGGCGGTGACGTCAAGCGGATAGGTGACTTGGTTCAAGCACACGCCCGTGTCGCCTTCACAGACCTGCCACATGACGGTCAGTTGAGTGAAGGTCGGTGCGTTCTCCGTCAAGAAGAGGTTCGCGGTGGCTTCCTCGCCCAAGAAGGCGTTGTCCAAGCTCACCGTCATGTAACCCGTGTCGGCCTCGGTGGAGGCATAGAACGGCTTGGCGTCGTAGACGTTGACCATGATGGTGTAGGAGTTGGAGTCGTACTTGTCCTGGGCCGTGACGGTGATGGTTTGGGTGCCCAAGTCTTCGAACTCAACGGTCATCAGGCCGGTGAAGAGGTCGTAGCGGGCCGCTCCGTTCTCGCTGGGGGTCACGACCACGAAGGCGTCGCTGTCGTCGTCGATGTCGTAAACGAGGCTGGCGATGTCGTACACGTAGGTCTTGCCGCGCTTGAGTTCGAGCGAAGCCAGGTCACCGAGGTCCATCCGAGGAGCATCGTTCACCGGTGCGACCTTGAGCACGATGGTTTGGTCTGCGGTTTGAACGCCGTCGCTTGCGCGGAGCGTCACGGTGGTTTGTCCGTTGATGTCGTCGTCGACGGTGCTGTAGGAGAGCAGGTCGCCGTCGAGATCCACGTTGAAGATCTCGGGGTTTGAATTGCTCACAATGGAGAGCGACAGCGATTGGGAGGACACAAGGTTCCCGTCGGGGTCCGTGTCCGAGACGAAATCGTAGAGGGCAAAGTTTCCTTCCCCACCTTCGTCGACGGTGCGCGTGGGCAGGCCGTCCCATCGGGGCTGACCGTTCTCGATGACGTTGAACAAGAGCGTCCCGTATGGCAGGTTCGTCCCGCTGTAATCCTCACCGTCGTCCACGGTGATCTCAATCCCATTCTGCCCCAGCGGGCAGCCGCGAAGTTCGTCGAAGGCGAACATCACCTCGATCTCGCTGGTCGTGGCGTCCCATCCAAGGAAGGAGGGAGACGTGGAGGCGATGCTGAGTTCGGACAACGCGGATTCCTTGTCCGAAACGTGGTCGACCATGCTCACCTTGGTGGGTTGGTCGCACAGCACGGTTGGAACGGGTTCTGCCCAAATGGCGGGCAAAGCGTTGGTCACGGTGATGGCATCGCTGCCGAGCACGACCTTCCAATCGGAGACTTGGTTGCGAGCATCGATGGCGCGAACGCGGAGGTCGTAATGTCCGGCTTCCATGTCGGTCTTGGTGACGAACGTGTACTCACGGCCTTCGTATTCAGAACCGGCGAAAACCACGTCTTCACCGCCGCTGATGCCATCGGTCGTCCAAGAGGAGGAACCGGTTCCGGCGGGGCGGGTCTCGACTTCGAAGGTGGTGGAAGAAATCGAGTCCACGTCGTCGTTGGCGTCGGCCCGGAGCGTGAGGATCACCTCATCGCCGCGCTCCACGGACGTTGGGCTGATCTGCGGCGTCAGGGTCATCGGAGGACGGTCGTGGTTCAGGTCTGCCGTGACGTCGTTATTTGCGCTGCGGGTGTCGCCGGTCAGGCCCGTCAAGCGGGCACCGAAGGTGGACTTCCACGCGTTGGTGGAAAGGACGCTGGTGTCGAAGCTGGCGGTGTAGGTGTGGGTGCCCGTCATGCTGACGGTCGCCGGCAGGGATTGGGTGCCGCCGATGGTGACCTTGTTGACGCCGTTGCGGTAGTAGAATTCCACACCGCCACCGTCGACGTAGTCGAGGTCGCCGGTGTTTCGCACCGTGACCTCAAGGTCGACCATGTCGCCACGGATGTACGAGTCGGAAGCGGCGTCGTTGGTGACGGTCAAGCCGGACACCGCGATGTCCATTTTGGGCCCCATGTTGGAGTCAGCTGCGCTGACGATGTTGCGGTGCGTGGTGTGGTCGCCGTCCATCAGGGCGGCAACGGTGAGGAAATTCTCGGCTGCGGACTTCCCACCGCCGGCGCTCACGGTGTTGATGGGGACCGTCCAAGACGTGGTGACGGGGTTGCCGTTGGTCAACGTCACGGATTCAAAGCCGCTACCGGCGCCGTTGAGGAGCCAGCGCTGGAACACGTGATGGGGGTGGGGTTGGCTTCCGCCAGTGTAGCGCTCAGGAGAGGTCTCCTCGGCAACGGCACCGTAGATGTAGACGGTCTTGCTGCCGGACCCGAGGTAGGATGCGGTGATGTCGATGTCCATGTTGTTGCCGTTTTCGGACTGCGAGATCGTCAACGAGTAGTCGTTGGCGTTCTGCATGTTTCCACCGCTTTGGTAGAAGCTATCGTACGATTGTCCGCCCGAGGTGTAGTACTGACCGGAGGCGGCGTCGCCGAAGACGGTGGTGGGGTATCCTGAGGGATTGATGTGCGCCCTGCGGTTGATGGGCGACTCGTTTGGCCAACCGGTGGTGGGGGATTCCCAGAAGGAGAGGAAGGTGAAATCTTCTGATTGCGTGCCGCCGCCACCGTTGGTGCTGTAGAGGGCATCCAGGTTGTTGGAGGACGTGACGCAAGGGCCGCACCAGTAGGCTCCGACGTACTCTGCGAACACGGGGTGACCCGGGCTGGTCGCGGCCATAACCGGCGGGGTGTCGTCCAGTTGCTCTTGTGGCTCGACAAGGACGGCGGTAAGGCCCACTGAAAGGCTACCAAGCATCAAAGCCACGAGGAGGAAAGCCAGCGTACGCATTTGATTCATAATTCTTTGACGTCAAACCGCTTTATGAAACATTGCGCCTCGTGCCCCGGTTCCGAAGGCGTCAAATCAGAATCCACACAGCCCCTCGTCATGTCGGACCCTGTGGTCGCGTTGGTCGCCGAAGACGGGCGAACATGGACGGTGAACGTCGAGGACAAAGACGTCAAAATCAAGGGACTGGGCGTGTTCAATCCCGCTCAACTCCTCAGCGAGCACACCCTGGGTTCGACGGTGACTTTGGCCAGCAAGCGATTAACAATCTTGCCTGCTGGACTTCCAGAACTTCGCAAAGGCATGCTACGACGCGCCCAAACGATCGGCGACAAGGACGCTGGAATCCTCGTGTCCCGTTTGGGCATTGGTCGGGATGACGCCGTGCTTGAAGCAGGGCTGGGGAGCGCTGGACTCGGCCTTCACATCGCACGTTCGCTCGGTCCTTCTGGCCACCACATCACGGTCGAGCCGCGGCAGGAGCACGCCAGCGTTGGCCTGCACAACCTCGAGCTTGCGGCTCAGGCATGGCCCGACGGGCCACGCCACTCGCACATCGACGATGTCGCCGAAGCATGTGCGGACGAGGTGAGTGCCTTGGCCCCTGACGGCCTTGATGCGGTGGTGCTGGACATGGCGGATCACACGCCGGCCATCGCTGCCCTCGCTCCACTGCTTCGGCCCGGTGGACGGATGGCCTGTTACTGCCCGGTGACCAGCCAACTCGAACGCGCGTGGGAGGCCTGTGAGGCCGCCGGACTCCACGTCGATTGGGCCGGCGAGGTCATGGAACGCCCGTGGAGCAAGGCCTCACGCGGAGGGGTTCGACCGTCCA
>DUHJ01000049.1 GCA_013330925.1 Candidatus Poseidoniaceae archaeon
GCCCGATCATCTTCTCATCGCTTGGTCGAGCGGTCTGCTGGAGGCACGAGCGTGGGACACTGGGTTGCCGTTGTGGCAGGCCAACACCACGGTTGAGACCTGGGGGCTTACGGCCACGCCGACGGTGACCGATGCCGGCCTCTTGGTCACGACACGAACGGGCATCGAGCTGCGATGTCCAGCGGACGGCACCGTGTTGGAGGGCGTGGAGACCGGCCTTGGATGGAGGAATCCGGCTTCTTTCGTCAACGGAACGGCGTACGTCGGTGACGAAAACGGTCGTCTGTGGAGTTGGACGCCGGGTTCGCCAGCCTCTTTCGTGGAGCTTGGAGGAGCCATCCGTCATGCCCCGGTTCACGTGAACGGTGGGTTGCTCGTGCACGTCCAAGTCGAACGAGCAAGCACGGTGGAATGGCTGGCGCTTGGTGCAGACGGCCAACCGCGGGAAGCGTCGCAGGTCCACAGTTTCCCTTCCGGGGCTTCACCCGGCATGCCGGTGGCCCTAAGCGAGACCTTGGTGGCGGTGGCCGATTTCAGCGGTGTTCATCTTCTGAATTGGACGGCCGAGGGATGGAACAGCACACGGCTCACGTCGTCGCCGGTCCAAGGCCCGCTTCGCTTTGAGGCGGGTCATGTGACGGCATCAGAAAACGGGCCCAACGGAGGCTTCCTGGCGTTCGACGTCGCTGAAGGTTTCGCGGGCGTCACCATCCCCTCCAACCTGCGCGGCTACGGGACGGCTCCTCCGGTGGCGTGTGGAGAGGCTTGGTTGTTGGTGAAAGACGACGGCGTGGCGGTGCTCGAACCCGAACAAAGCGGACCGCTTTGTCCATTGTCGCCGACGAGCAGCCCTGCTCCCGAAGGGACGTCCGTGGACCGCTCTCCTGCCGTGTGGACGCTGTCCCTCATGGTGGCGTTTCTGGCCGGATCTACCGCCGCGTACCGACGGGGTCCGCTTCATGGGCTTCGTTTGGCCTCGCCTTTCCTGCTCGTCGCCCTGGTGGCCATGATGCCTGCGTTGATGGGCTGGTGGGTCGAACAGGTCCCAGAAACCCAAACGGAACCGGTCTGGGACGATACATGGCCCGAGGCATGGCGCGAAGGTCAGGTGGTGGTGTTTGAACTCCCAAACGAAACCCTGGCCGTCGGGGGCCTCGACCCACGGCCTTCGGTGTTGGAATCCACGCTGGCGGCCGCCGACGAACTTGGCGTGTCCATTGCCCTCGAAGCACATTCCTTGGGCACATGGGTGACCGCCGTCGACGGCGTTGCCGCGGACGGATGGGTCTACGAAGTGGACGGCACCCGTCCCATGGTGGGTCCCGAGGGCTTCGCGTTGGACCAGACCTCCGTCATTGTCTGGCGTCTGGCCTGAGTCAACCTTGAAGGAGCAGGGCCCGTCCCACAACCATGTTCGCCAGCGTTGGTGTCCATGGTCCGGAACTCAGTCCGACCGCGGCACTGATTCTTGACGTGCTCCTCCTCGGAGCTGCGACACTACTGTTGCTTCAAGACAAGCGCATGACGCGGCATCAGGGTGTCCTTCTCCTGTCCTTTGTGGCGGTCGTTGCTGTGTTGCGCGTGGTGATGGCGAGCCTGCCCAACGTGCAACCCGTGACCGTGGCGGTGTTGTTGGCAGGAGCCAGCCTTGGTGCCCGTCGTGGCGTGGCCTTTGCCATCTTGGTCACGATGTTGTCCAATTCGGTCCTTGGCGATGGATATTGGACGCTGTTCCAAGCCGCGGGTTGGTCGCTGATCGCCGTGGTGGGTTCACGTGCCAACCTCATGGAAGGCGACCGCTTGCTCCTTGGCCGTGCAACCATGTTTGCAGCCGTGTTGGCGCTGCCCTTTGGCCTGGTCACCAACATGTCGCTGATCGGAGGTGGCGTGGGCCTTGCTCAACTCCCTGCCCTTGTTTGGACGGGCCTTCCTTTCGACCTGAGCCATGCGCTGGGCAACGTCGTGGTCATGCTTTGGACGGGCCCACTCATGCTACGGATGTTGCTCCCAGTGGACGTGCCCGACGCCACGGCCATCCCAGGAGTCGAGGCCGATGTCCAGCTCGTCTGATTCCGCGACCCTCGCGGTGCTCGTTCGGCAAGACCTGGGCATGAGCGCAGGGAAAATCGCTGCACAAACGGCTCATGCCGCGGTGGCCTGCAGCCTCAAGGCAAGAAAAGAGGCCTCGGCCTTGTTCGCACGCTGGAGGAGCGAGCATGGACGCATTGTCGTCCTCGGCGTCGAGGATTTGGAAGCGCTTGAGGTGCACCTTGAGGACGCTCAGGCGCACCGTCTTGTGCATCATGCGGTCAGCGATGCTGGACGGACGGAGGTGGCCCCTGGGACGGTGACGGTGCTGGGGATTGGACCGGCTCCGTCAAGCGTTCTCGAGGTGCTCGTCGGCCGTCTTGAAGCACTGTGACGGTGAACCAACGCTCAAGAACTCAAACGAAGCCTAGCAACTGTGCTCAGCGGCCTTTGGCGCACCATTGGAGGTTCCTCCCTCCTCGCAACCATGTGTTGTTTGCCGTCCGTGGTCCTCGTGTTGTTCGGACTGAGCAGCGTATCCTCCGCCGCCGCCTTGTCGGACACGCTGTACTGGGGCGGCGAGGGATGGGGATGGTTCCGGCCGACCCTTCTGGTGGTCTCTGCGGGATGCCTCGTGGCCGGACTCGTGGTTCACTTTCGACGCGGCGGCATCTGCAGTTTGGACGACGCCGTGCGAGAACGTCGTCAGGTGATCAACACCAGTTTGGCGGCCGTGTTCACGGCGGTCACGCTGTACTTTGTGGTGAACTACGTGCTCTTGACCGAAATCGGCATTGCCCTTGGATTGCCGTGGGAATCCTCGCGATTCTGGCAGGGCTGATTCGCCGCTTTAGAGCAGCTTCAGGTCACCCGTTAGCCGATCGATGCGTGACGCCTCGGCTGGACCGATGGCCACCACGGTCAGCGAACCGCTCGGAATCTGCGTGTGACCTGCGTCCCGTACCGTTGCCGTTGGCAGACCTGAGTTGTCCGCCAGGTCCCTCAGGGACAGAAGATGCTCGGCATCGTCTCCTTTGACGCAGACCTTGCGTTGACCCGTGGCCAACCAAGCGGCCAATCGAGCACGGTCGTGCTCGCCAATCGACGTCATGGCAGTGATGCTCGCGTGACCCACCTGTGCAGCAATTTTGCCCTTGCCCATCTTCAGACCGTGGTTGACCACGAGCACGAGCTTGCACGCCTCATCGGGTGCTGGCCCAACGGGCGGCGGGGCCGTCCACCTGTGAAGCCAACTGCGGAAGCCCATGCACGGGACCTCCGGGAAGGGGGCATGGAGTTGTCGCCGCCGGACGGTTCATGGCGGCGGCCTTTGTCCGTTGACCATGCGCCACTGGCCGACGGACCGCATCGACCTTCGCAGCGACACAGTCACGCAACCCACCCCGGCCATGCGAGAAGCGATGGCCGCTGCACCGGTCGGTGACGACGTCTACGGCGAGGACCCGACGGTGCTTGCCCTCGAGCGCCGCGTCGCCGACATCTGTGGGATGGATGCAGCCTTGTTCCTGCCTTCTGGGACGATGGCCAACGCCGTGGCGGTTCGAACGCACACCCGTCCTGGCGACGAAATCATCCTCGAACAAGAGGCGCACATCTACCTGTACGAAGGCGGTGGATTCGCGGCCTTGTCCGGATGTTCCGTTGCTTTCGTCCACGGCGACCGTGGCCGAATGGCACCGGAAGCGGTCCGCCGCGCGGTCCGAAAGGCGGACGGTTCCGGGAGCCACTACCCCGACGGGCGCCTCATTTGCATTGAGAACACCTCGAACCGCGGAGGAGGATCGTGCTACGCCATCGACGATTTGGACGCCATTGCCTCGGTCGGACGTGACACCGATTGTGCGCTGCACGTCGACGGGGCACGCCTCATGAACGCCACCGTGGCCACTGGGATCTCTGCCGACCGCATGCTCCGCGATTGGGACAGCGTGGCCATTTGCCTCTCGAAAGGCTTGGGCGCTCCGATGGGCTCGATGCTCGTCGGCGGTGCAGATTTCATCGCGCGTTCCCATCGTTGGCGCAAGATGTTCGGCGGTGGAATGCGTCAGGTCGGTATCGTGGCTGCGGCCGGCTTGCACGCATTGGACCACCACGTGGAACGCTTGGCTGAGGACCATGCACGTGCCCGTCGCATCGCGAAAGCTTTGGCTCAGCACCCTCGCGGTTTGGTCGACCTCGAAGGCGTTGAAACGAACATGGTCTACTTCGGTGTGGAAGGATGGTCAGGGCAGCAAACCCTCGAGCACTTGGCGGCCCACGGCATTGACGTTCTGACCTTGAACGAAGGCACCTGTCGGTTGGTGCTCCACCTTCACGTGACCGACGAGGACGTGGACCACGTGCTGTCCGCGATTTCCGCCATCCCCTGACCCGACGATGTGGAAGGTTGAAGTCGGAGGCATCAAACCTTCCTGCATGCGCCGTCTTGCCTTGCTCTTGGCTGCCTTGCTCGTGTTGCTCCCGCTGAACGTTCAGGCGGGAACACCGATCGCCGTGGATGAGGGTGCGGTGTTTGGCAGCCACGGCGGAGCGGTCACCACGGGGAACACGAGCGCTGTGGGTTTGGACGACCTTGATCCGGTGTTGGAAGATTACACCGCCACATGGTGCACCAATTGCGTCGACGTTGAGCATGCTTTGGACGATCTTGTGGCCGAGCGTGGAGGCTCGATTTTCTCCTTCCACCGCTCCATTGGTGAAACCGAGGACCCCTTCGGGACCGACGCACTGGACGAGCGATGGGAGCAACGGTACGACCGCAGGGCGCCACCTACGGTGGTTTTCAACGGCACGACGATGGTCATTGGAAGCGTGGCTGAAGGCGACAGCCTTCTGGACGATTTCCGTGGTTTGGCCAACCAAAGCCTAGGGATTCCTGCAGGAGGAACGAGCATCTTCACTTGGACGTCTGCACAAAGCGGCAGCACGACCGTCACCTGGGAGGTCAATCTTCCAGAAAGCGAAACATGGAACGGCCATTTGGTCCGTCTTGAGGCGTGGGTGGTTGAAGGAACAGCGACCTTCTCAGAAGGGTCGAACGGACAAGGAGAATATCCGCACATCGTGCGCAGCATTTCCACTGTGGACGAGCAGGTGTGGAACGGTGGCGTATCGCTCCGGGGCTCTTCGAGCGTTGCCCTTCCAGCGGCGTTCGACGGTGACGATCTTGAGGTTTATTTGGTCCACACCTTGGTGCCTCCAACGGTGCCCGAAGAGGTGGACGACCTGGCCCCAGTTGCGGAACCGGATGAGCGTGGATTACCAGCCCCGGGTGCGGCCTTGAGCGTGCTGGCCATTGTGGCAGCAGGCCGTCGTAAGGGCCTCAATCCCTGAGGTCTTCCCGCAAGCGCCAATCGTTGAGGACGTCCTCGTCAATGAATTCCACGCGCGGGTAATTCCACCACCACGGGACTTCGCCATGGATGCCAAACCGGTGTTGCCACCGGTTCAGTTCCCTCGCCAAGCGGGCCTGCGCACCCGGATGCCATGCTCTGCGGCGCACGAAATGGTGCGGGTCTTCTCCCTGAACCCAACCCGACATGCGGAGGAGGCGTCGAAGGAACTGGTGTTCGCGATAATCACGGACCGTGAATTGGAACCCCGTCCACATCTCGACATCGTAGGGCGCCGCCGCGCCAAGACGAACCTCTCTCTCCATGCCGGAGCGCGCAAGGATCGTCCACACGCGAGCGTAGAGGTCACGGATTCGGTGTGGGGCTTCACGGATGTCAGGCCGCCGACGACGCTCGCCACCCCCGTCCCGAATGTGAACACGTCCGCGAAGGTTGGCGAAGCCTTGGATGGGGTTTTCCACGTCATCCTCTTGCTGGTCGACGATCGCCTGGAAACGATCGCGAAAGTTTCGGTTCATCCTGTCGAAGCCCGCATTGACGGCTTCTCGAAAACGGACCTCTTCCTGTCCTCCGTGGTGAGGCGGATGTTGCATCCAGTGGTTCCAGTGGTCTCGGCCCCTTCGCCGAGGACGAAATTCTTCTCGAAGCGTTGCCTCCAACCATGCTTGGACGTACTTTTGCTGTTCAAGCATCGTTCCGTCTCCGACGTCCGACCCGCTGTACCAGAACGGTCGGAAAGGAGCGTGTTCAGTTGCCGATTGGGCTTCAAACCAAGGGAGCGCTTCGGCCAACGTCGTGTTGCCCACGCGAATGGTATCACCGCCATACGACGGTGACGTGACGTGCATGAAATTGTGAAGCGGTCCAATGGTTTCAGCCGTGGTCACGTCGTCGAGGAGGCTCAGAACCACCGTGGCCAACAGGTCTCCAACGGGCCGGGTGGGGCCGCTGCGGTCTTGCGTGATGCACAATGGAGGGTCAGTGGGACGACCTCGGCCGTTCACGCCCCTGACCACAAAGGGTGCCATGTGAGCGCCGGGGCCAATCTTGAGCTCGTAGCCATGACCAAATCGGCCACGGATCAACACCCGAGCACCTTCGACATGCACCCGTTCGCGGGACTCGTCAAGCACCGTGCGGAGAAGCACCAAGGAGCGCGCAAGTGCGGGATCGACGTCGTCGTTCGCCTTGCCGTTCCACGTCACGGCCATGGCGTGCAAACGGGCGCGTTCTTCGGACCACGGCGGCGAGAGGGCCCACGCCAACAACCACGCCCACAGACGCGGGTCCCGTGGGACCTTGACGGAAAGGACGTCCCTTCCTCGGGCGATGCGAGCCACCCGCATGGAGAGGCGGCCATCGCCGTTGGACATGACCTGCGGAAGAGGACGATGAACCACCTCTTCCGTCGTGTTCCACGCCGCCACCCAGGGCTCTTGCCGTCCAGCCGCCACGAGGTGCGGTCGTTGCCTGATGGTTTCGTCCAACGCTTCGCGTTGTGGTCCTCGGGCACCCGGTCCCTGCCACCGCAAGGGGGGCCGCTGCTCAAAACCCTCAACCCAAAGCCGTGTGACCTCATCCAGCGGTTCGTCAAGCCGCTTGAGGAAGCCCAGCCAGCGCATCAACGGACGTCCCGGATGATGATCGTCGATGTTTCGAGCCGCACCAAATCCCAACGGGTGGCGGGGAATCCGGAGGGCAGGTCCAGAGACCGCGGAGGCCGCCAACGCCAGAGCGAGAAGGTCCCAACCTCGTCGGCTTGGTGCACACATCAGTTCCAACAGGTCCTTCCAAGGTGTCCTCGGGAAGGGACCACGTCCGTCGATGAGGAACCCCTCGTCTGAAAATTGGACGAGGTGACCCGAACACAAGGTCACCCCCTGCGCCAACGCTCGTTGCTGGGTCGTGGACGCTCCTTCGGCTGAACGAGCGGCTGCAGCGGCCTCCTCAAAGGCGGCTTGTCCGGCGTGCCAGATGCTGATTGGATCGGCGTGCGGATCGTCCAGACGGGCCCATTCTCCCGCTTCCAAGACCCAAGACGTTCGCTTCAGTTGCGCCCATCGGGTTCGTGAGGAGGGCAGGCCATCCAGCGCCTGCTGTGCATCGTCGATCAGGGGTTGTGGAACCAAGTCCAGCCATCGGTGTTCACCATGGTCCCTGAGGACGGCCGCACACAGGCCGCAGTGCTTCTGTGCGCCCTCCGCTTGCGCGTTGCAAATCTCGCATTGAGTGAGGTCCATCCAATGGATTGGACGATGACCTCTTTTGAACCAACATTGCGCTCAACTTTCGCAAGGTGTTCAAGAACCCTGACGAAGTCTCACGAGGCATGCCGTCGCTTGAGGTCGTTCCCTTCGGCCCACTCCCTGAGTGGGTGGACGAAGCGATGGCTCGAGAAAACGTGCTCGTGGTCTGTGCAACAGAAGGAGAACGTCGTCACCACCTGCGCCGCATGGCGAGAACGGGGGGAAGCGTTGACGCCTCGCGCCTGACCACCCTCGGGCGGTTTTTGCGCCACCTCCGGGCCGACGTCGGGCTGCCAGAGGCGCAAGGAGATGCCGCGTTGCACGTGCTCGCCCTTGACGCCGCATGCCGATCTCTGGCGGAATCTGGCGCCTTTCTTCTCCCCGCCTCATCGTGGAGCGTTGGGCGGACAGAACGTTTGCTTCGGCTCCACGATCGCCTCGCCCAAGAGGGATTGGAAGGCCGCACGTGGGAAGATGACCCCGGTCTTGCGGTCTTTGGACAGGCCATTGCTCAAGTGGAACAGGAGACGGGTCGTCTTCATCCCGGTTTGGTCACGCAACACGTTGTCAACGCGCTCCAAGCACGTGACGACCGTTCACCTCCCTTCCTCTTGGCCAACCTCGATGGCGTGCTGATGCTCCCCACGCCTCCAGATCATGGGGAAGCGGTCGTGACCTTGTTCAGGGCCATCGAACGTTTCGTTGGCGTTCACGTGCTCCGAACGCCCGGTGCAATGCGCACCGGTTTCGGCGGGGCCATCCTCGAGGACGTGCACCCCATCTCTGTTCGCGCCGATGTGCCAGCTTGGCTGCCGCCCCATGACCCCGTTGCTTCTGAGGCTCGGGGTTGGGACGTGGTCGATGCGCATCTTGACCGGGCCCATCGCGTGGTCTTGCAGCGGCGGAGTCACGGTCCAATGGCGGCCGTCGATCTCGCATTGCAACACCGGGCCGCAGGCCATACCGGCCCTGTGCTTATCGTGGACGCGGATGAGGGTCGTAGAAGGGCAACGGCGGCAAACCTGAGGGCGCATGGCTTGACCGTTAGCCACCGCGATTCCACCGCCCCATCACGTGCTGTGGCGGGGCTCCTTCGAGCAGCAAAAGCCGGTCTCGGGTCCGAGGCATGGAGCCCCGAAGCACTGATTGGCCTCGCAGGAGGGGCTTCCATGGGTTTCGATGTCGCCAAAATTGGGTCTTTTCAACACCCCGTGGAACCGACATGGCGCCCACGTGGGCACGTGGATCTGCTCCGAACCGTGGCCCGCACAGCCCACCTTCGAGGTGGACAAGGGGCGTTACGACGTTGGCGAGGCGTCTTCAGCGCGATGCGACCCGACCTTCACCGCGGTCGTGTGGCGATGCAGCGCCAGCAGATCGAGGAAACCGCCTGGTGGCTGGAGTCCATTGCTGTGCTGTGGTCGTCCATTACCGGGGCCGATGGAAGCAGCACGTTCACCGGACCCGTCACCGAATCGGAACTCACCCTTCCAACCGCCCCAAGCTCCCTGCATGCTTGGGTCGACATGATGCTCAATGGAGCCGATTGGCCCATGCTCCGTTCCCGCACCTCACGGTTCGACGCCAGCGTGGCTGGCCTGCATCTGTTGAAAGAACGGTTGAACGTTGGGCTTGCGCAGGATGCATGCGGGCCAGAAGCGGTGGCGGTGTTGGAGCTCTTGGCGCTTGATGCTCCGACACCCTCCTCTGGTGCCCAGGGCACCGATGTGATGGTCTTGGCCCCGGACGAGGCCATCGGTCAGCCAAGCGGCCTGACCGTGTTGGCCGGTCTCGACGATGAGGCGTGGTCGATGCGCCCGAGTGATCTGCCATGGTGCGACCGTGCCGCCCGTGCGAGCCTTGGCCTCTTCGACGGTGATCTCGCCATTCGCAAGGGGCGGAACGTGTTGGGCCAACTGTTGGCTTCTTCGTCGTGCGTGGTGGTGTTCGACTCCTCAGCAGAGGACGGAGCCGGCCCTTCGCCACCGTTGGCCGAATGGTTGCTTCATGTCCGACGGAACGGCCATTGGACCCGCATGAACACCGCACGGCCAGATTGGTTCCGCCAAGAAGAAGCCGCTGACGTTCACGCGCTGTGGACGGTCGAAGCCGGGGGCGCGCTGTGCCCTCGCCCCGGAGGGTTCAGGAACGGGCAAGCCGGTCGAGCAGGTCGTCAACGCAGGGACTTGCGCCAGCAAACAGGACTCGACCTTGACGCGGGCCGTGACGTACACGCGCCGGTCAACAGAGGGGCCCTCTTGGCTGCGTTTGCACCGTCCGTCTTGGAAGACCGAACCCGTCGGCAACCGGAACCCCAATCCCTCGAAACCGGCGAAGTTTTGCCGTGGTCCGAGGCCGAAAAACTCCAAACGACCCATCGGCTCAACCTTCGCCCATCACCGTCTGCCGTTGGCAAAAACCGTCAGGTGGCTCAGGTGGACGGCTGGCCGCATCTCGGTTTGAGGATCAACGGCAACGTTGTCTCGGTCACCCTCGATCCGCGTCCGCTGGCCCCACCGTCCCTCGGTCAGGGCGCCCTGCATGCCGTGACCGGCTCTGAAGGACCAGGGCGGGAAGCCGCCACATGGTCGCCCAGCCGCCTCCAGGCGTGGGTTGTTTGTCCTCGGAAAGCGTGGTTGGAGCAAGCCTTCGACGTCTCTGGGGAAGAAACAGGGGCCGAGGACATCGACCGCCGAGAACAAGGCGACCTTGTCCACCGGTTCGAAGAGACCTCGCTTCGGGCCCATGGCATCTGGTCTGAGGAGGGATGGCGAACCTCCGAGAGCGGACCTTTCGCCCCGCAGGACCTCGACGCCCATTGGCGGTCCACCATCGATGCCGTGTTCGAACAAACCCCGTGGCTCGCACGGACCGATGCCGTGGCGATGCACCGCCGCCGTGCGGCCATGGGCGACGGGCCGCCAAGCGCCACCGGGCCGACCCCATCGCCACGACCAGAAGGCGAGTTGGGCCGGTTGTTGATGGCCGATTCACGTTTGACCGGTGTGTCTCCTCTTGCCGCGGAGTGGGCCATCGTCAACGGCGAAGGTGAGGCGCCCACCGTGGCGTTGAGCGACGACGTGCCCGGTCAAATCCTTCGGTGCCGCATCGACCGCGCCGATGAGGTCATCCTCGACGAAGCACGACGCCAAGCCGCGGTGGAAGCGGGTTTGATGGACGAGCAGGGTCCAGAACGGTTGGTCATTCTGCGCGACCTGAAAAGCGTGGTTGGTCCGGAGAAATCCAAGCTTCAGGACCGCCATTTGAGGGCCCTGTACGATGAGGTTCAACTTGCGGCGTATGCGCTGGCTTGGGAAGCCGCCCGTCCAATGGATCGGGTGGTGGGCGTGGGCATTTCCTCGGTCGGCGCCGATGCATACCATCACGTCGAACTCGACTCCGCATGGTCGGAGGTGCTCGATGGGCTTGAACTTGGGACGGGAACGGCCCACCTTGTGCAGACCCATCCCTCCACCCTCCGCGACGGCACACCTGCCTCGCCGTTCCGTCGTTGGTTGCAAGAGCGTGCCCTGACGATGGGCAAAGCGGTCCTTGCCTCCACCGAGGGTCAGGTGAATCCAACGCCTTCGAAGGCGTGTTCGTCGTGTTCCGTCGCCTCTGCATGCGGCGTCGCCTTCCTTGGAGGTGGACGTTGATGAAGCACCCCTTCCGCCATGCTCAACGCTTGGGGCTCGATTTGGATCGGCACATCGTCCTCGATGCCGGCGCAGGGACGGGCAAGACCACCGTGATGGCCGAACGCTACGTGCAGCATCTGTTGACTGGCGTGCAACGGGCCACCTTGCTGACTCCACCGGGAACCAGGCCCGGACGCCCAGGCGCAGGAGCTTCGCTTGAGTCGCCCAGGGACCGACTGGCTCCTGACGCGTGGCCTGGCTTGTTGCCGACCGAAGTGGTGGCGATCACCTTCACACGAAAAGCGGCCTCAGGGCTCCGCGCTCAAATCAAGCGGCGCATCACGGCCATCCGTGGGCAGGCCATCGAGGGCGACGACGAAGGCATCGTCGACGTGCGGTGGCGCGGTCGGGCCGAAGGGGTGGTCGACCTCCTGTCTTCGTTGCTCGACGATGCACCGGTCACGACCATTGACGCTTTCCTGAACCATTTGGTGACCCCGTACATCGACGAATTGATGCCGCGCCGGGTGGACGGACACGTCCCCGAAGAAGGCATGGAAACCCTTCACGACACGGCCATCGCCTGCGTGTGGAGGCTTCGGCAACCCAGCGACGCCACCGATTTTCAAATTCCAAACGGCACCGCCGTGATCCAAGCCCGTGACCGGCTGGCCGCCTCGCTTGGTGGGCAAAGTGCCGCCCACCGCGTCTTCAGCGCCATGCTCCGAAACGGGGCCTTCGTGGATGAAGCACAACGCGCCATTCGTGCATCCACTGGGGGCCAACCTGTGGACGATGCAGCGCTTCGAGCGATGGTGGGCTCGTTGGCAGAAGGGCCGGAATTGATCGATTTCCTGAACGAGCTGCGCACCGCGT
>DUHJ01000046.1 GCA_013330925.1 Candidatus Poseidoniaceae archaeon
GCCACGCCGTCGAGGCTGTGGTTCATGGTGTCCCACGTCAAGCCGCCGTCTTCCGAGCGGTGATGGGTGAAGGTCGTGCCCTGCAGGCTGACGCAATGCAGTGCGTTCATGCTGTCGATGTGGCAGTATTCCGAGGGGAACTCCATCGCCACCTGGTTCCACGACAGGGTGGTGTCAAGGAAGGCCGCGGTGCCGTCGTCGAAGTATTGCGGGAACATCAGGCCGCCGCTGGGCACCGAGAAGGCGCGCATTTCCTTGTGGGGCTTGTTGACGTCCCAGTGGGGGCCGAGGTCGGTCCCGTAGACGCCGAGGTCGACCTCGATGTCGGCGCTGCCGCCACCGCGATCGGGGAACTGAATCGGGTAGTAGTTCAGGCCGTCCACGCTGATTTGACCGCCGGCGTTTTGCGTCTGGTGCCAGAAGTTGCTCACCACGAGGCTGGCCCACTCACCGCTGCCGAGCGTGCTGTCGATGGGTCCGATCACCTCCACCTGCCATGATCGGTCGTAGAAGGGTTCCGTGATGCGGTTGTAGCACCAGCGCCACGACATTTCCGAATCGTCGTAGAGGATGGCGTAGAACTTGTCGAGCTTCAGGTCACCACCGACGTAGGGGAACCAGGACATCGAGATGATGTCGCCGTTGGTCGCCTGCACGATGGAGCCTTCACCCAGCCCTTCGGTTCCAGGGTTGGTCGGCACGAAGGTGCGGCATTGTGCATCGGGCAGCATGCCGGGGATCCACGTGTCCCAGTCGTGACCGCGGTCCACCGAATAGACGGGGTATTCTCCACCGATGTTGAGGATGGCTCCGGCCGTGGTCGTCGCAAGGTAGTGTTCGCAGCAGTTGCCGCCGTAGTCGCGGTTGAAGACCGCCCATGTCGTCTCGCCGCTCTGGTTCAGCGCGAGGTCGACGGTGGCGAAGGTCCGAGCGTCGTCGTGGGGCACCTGATCGATGAGCGCATAGCCCTCCCAGATGGGCGACATGGCCTCTTCGTCCACCAGCCCCTCGCCTTCGCCGAAGCAGCCTGCGGTCAGCGCCGAGGCGACCACGAGCACGGCGAGCAGGGCGCGCATGGAGGCTGCTCCACATGCCTCGTCTTGAACGTCGCGCTGCGCCCGTGTGCTGCTCAGCAAGGACCATGTGCGCCCTTGAGAAGGAAACGGCATGGGCTCGGCATGGGTCGTCGATTCGAATTGTTTCATCCACCTCGGCCAGAAAGGCGAGGACGAGGTGCTGGCCGACCTGACCTCCGCCTTGGGCGGCGGGAAGATGCTCATCACGCCCGGCGTCGAAGACGAGGTCGCGACCGTCCGCATGCGCCGCATGGAAGGACGGCCGCGCTTGCTCGACGTCCTCGCACCCGTCCTCAAGTCCGTGCCTGTGAACGAAGCGGACGTGCGCGCCCTGGCCGCCAAGATCGGTGAACGCGCCGCGCCTCAGGACGTCGACCTCTCGCTCATGGTGCTCGCTCACTCGCTTGGCGAAGCGGGCGGACCTGTCGTGCTCGTCTCGGACGACTTCAAGATGGCCACGACGGCCGAAACGGCGGACTTGGCCTTCGACAGCTGCCCGCCGTCCACCTTCATCGAGCGGCTGGTCGAAAACGGTGGTGACGCCGCCCGGGACGCACGCTTGCGCAGTCTTTCGCGCCAAGTGCGCGCCTCGGAGATGAAGTACGCCATCAGTCGGCGCGAGGACTACGACGTGCAGCGCAAGCTGACGTGGATGGTCGATTCCCTGCTGGGTGGGTCTCACGATGTGGGTACGCCCGAGGAAGGGCCTGACGAAGCCCGCATGGTGGCCGATCTGACGCGCACCATCCGCGGCTACCGTGTCAAGCCGAAGCGGCTCGAGGCCCTTGGCGATTTGCCCAACGTCTGCGCGCCAGTGCAGCGCTTGGACGCGCACCTTGGCGAACTTCGGACCGCGTCGGAAGACGACCTCGATGCCTCGCGTGCCGCAACGCGCGCGCTGCTCGCCGAGGTCATGGAAGCGGTCGGCCTTGCCCTTGCACCCTTGGGCGAAGAGGAGGTGGAACTCGTGCACCGTGCCATGGCCGGCAGCCTCGCACGCACCGAATCCGCCCTTGGGCTCATGGCCGGCATGACCGGTGAGCACGCTGAAGCCCGCGGGCATCTTGTCCGCGCTTTGCATCTTGCAACCCTGGTTGACGACGTCGGTGCCGAGCGCAAGGCCATGCGACGCTTGGGCGTGCTTGCCTTGCATGCGGGAAACCACGAGCGCGCCTACGACCTCTGCTCGACGGCCGCAGAACAGCCGGCCAAGGAAGCCCTTGACGCCCTGCCTTCGCTGGTGCTGGCCGGCATCACCGCACGCTTGCTAGGGCGTCAAGAGGACGCAGAGCAGTGGATCACCCGCGCGGCCGAGGTGCTCGCCGATGCGCCCGGAAAAGGCGCGGCTGCCCTTGACCGGGTCGGGCAAAGTTTGCTCGCTGTGGACCGTCCGGACCTCGCCATCGAGCTCTTCGACGAAGCGGTGGAATGCGCCCTGCTGGGCGGCAACTCAGTCCAAGTCGAGGCCTCTGCGCGCGGCATGCTGCAAGCGGAATTGGCCTTCGAAGAGGGCGCAGACCCACCCTCTTCGAGCATGCGCCGCCTGCTCGACCGGCTCACGCCGGTCGGCGAAGGCCACGGCAAAGCCGAAGCCATCGCCAGTGCGCAGGCGTCCATCGACGAGGCCTAAGTCCGCCGAGGCGAACAACCGGGGAAAGAAGCGCACCTACGGAAGAACGTTGATGAAATCCGTATCGGTGCTTGCCCCATGCGGGGAGGCAGCATGGCACTGATGGTGCTCGTCCTCCTCTCTTCTGCGCTCAGCGGTTGCCTGATGGAAGGGCTCAACGCCGAGGCTGACGATGCAAAGGACATCGGTTCCGACGCTCCCGTGGTCACCCAGGACGGCCTCTTCTCATGCATCGAACACGACGGCTTGGAGCGCTGCTGGCAGATTCACGTGCCCGAAGGCCTCAATCCGGACGTCCCCGTGCCGCTTGTGGTCGATTTGCACGGTTACTCCTCGACCTCCTCCAGCCACAAATTGCTCTCCTCCTTCGACGTCATTGCCGATGAAGAGGGCGCGATCGTCGTGTATCCTGACGCCGTGCCGGGCT
The DNA here is from genome assembly GCA_013330925.1 of Candidatus Poseidoniaceae archaeon. Classification (GTDB taxonomy): domain Archaea; phylum Thermoplasmatota; class Poseidoniia; order Poseidoniales; family Poseidoniaceae; genus MGIIa-L3; species MGIIa-L3 sp11892u. The sequence continues at coordinate 3,134 of DUHJ01000046.1, forward strand.
ACAATCTGCCCACGGACACCCAGGAAAACCAGGCATGGAACGCCGGCTGGTGCTGCGCCCACGCCTCACGTGAGAACATCGATGACATTGGCTTCATCGCGCAGGTGGTTAACCTCACCCTCGAATCGCACAACGTGGATGCAACCCGGGTCTATGCATCGGGCTGGTCGAACGGCTGCGCGATGGTTCAGCGGCTCGCCATGGACCTCAGCCACGTCTTCGCCGCGGTCGGATGCATGGCGCATTACCTCATTCATGATGCCTCGGACGACTACTCGCCGATTCCGGTCATGGAGGTTCACGGCTTCCTCGACCCGGTCGTGCTGTACGAGACCAGCGTGCTGAGCCTGCCGTGGGCCGAGGACATGTGGACCAACCCCGAAACGGTGGACACGGGGGCCATCGAGAACATCCACGAATGGGCCAGCCACAACGGATGCACGGGCAGCATGGAGGCTTTTGAGGTGAATTCGCTCTATGCCATTCACGGCTTTGACGCCTGCGAAAACGACGCCACGGTGCAACTCATGACCGTCTTCGGGGCTCAGCACAACCCGTACGAGAACGACAACGACGACGGCACGCTGATCGGCAACGTCTACATCGGCACGCAAGGCTTGGTCAAGACCAGCCACATCGTGTGGGACTTCCTGATTCAACACAGCAAAGACGCGAGCGACGAGGCCTGATCTCACGTCATTGAGGTAGCTTCGACGCTGACCTCAAACAGTTCGACCGTCCACTGCACGTTGACCTCCTCGCTGTCGTCGTTGCTGCCGGGAAGGAAGGAGCCAGGCGCCTGATTTGTGTCTACGGAGACCTGCAGCTCGAGCACGCCGCTGCCGTGGCTGGCGTTGGTCCACATGGCTTCCCAGTATGCCGCGGTCTCCCCCTCTTCTCGCTTGACCTCACCGGTGTAGCCCGGGTAGACGTGGACCACGAGGGTCATGGTCGCGCAATCGTCGTTGGCATCGGCGAGGACGTTGTCCGGGTGCTGCCAATCCGCGACCATGCCGTTTGGTGGGATTTGGGCTTGGACTTCGTCGCAGGGGTCCGCCACTTGGCCCGAGGTTTCCTCGTAGGACACGGTGAGGGTGATTTTGGCCATCATCAGCGAAGCGTCGGCCTCGATCAAGTCCCTTGAGAGTTGGAAGGTGTCGGTGTCGCCATCGGCAATGAGCATGGAATCCGAACCCTGCAGGTTTGACTCCTGATACGTCAGCGAAAAGACCGGTTCTGTGTACTTGTTCAAAATGTCGTCATTTTTGATGAAAAAGAAGCTGTATGCATGGAAGGTCAATCCGAGGACCACCACGGCGGTCAGCAGGGCGATGGCTTTTCCTGAATCGTCCTCTTTGGCAAGGAAGGTTAGGCTCCTGTCATCGCTCATCGCACATCACCATCAGAACGGATTCGCTTGGCTCCAGTGGAGCAAAAGGGACACAAAGAGCAGGAACGGAAGGATGACCATCAAGGCTCTGTCAAATCGATGATATTCGGTTTTGTCAAAGTCCAGTTCGGGGAAATAGGCCCCTTTGGTTCGGATGGGGAAGCGCAGAGGATCAGAGATCAACGATTGAAACGACCGTTCCTCCCAACCGATGCCGATGGCAATGGCGATGCCGAGAATGCCGGCTGAGAGCATTTCTGTTAACGGAATGAGGGACTGTACGAGTTCAAGCAGTGCAGAGGTGGCAACCACGATGAGGATGATCGACGTTGATTTGCCAACCTGCTCGTTGTCCTCAGAGATACGGATGAGGCCGTATCGGAAGAGGATGAATAACCCGAGGAGGGGGCGCATCATGGTAAAATGCAAGGTGGCTGTGAGTTCCTTCCAGATGGTTTGGAACCTTGAGAGTCCGCCCAATTCTGTTCCAGAGAGCGGCCCTCCGTCAGTACCGGTCAGCACGGTATTGCCGTACACAATGTGGCTCAACACGCCGAGGGACATGTACGCGAAAATCATGTACGACGTGCTTCTGATCCGCCCCTGCGTTGCTTGATATGCTTCACCACAAAGGATCACCAGCCCAAAGATGACGGCCATGGCGAGGCCCTGAGACCAGAGGTAATCGTTGAGGAAGTTCCCCCCGTAGAGGTCCATGAAGTAGAAGTAATTCGCTTGAGTGAACATGCCCACCCAAGAGAAGAGAATGTGACCGACCATGAGGATGACCATCAAGATGGCCACGTCGGCCACACTGTGGGTTTCATCGTTGTTTTCTTGGCCTTTCATGAACCTGAATTTCAGGTACACCAGGGTCCAAATGAAACCGGGAATGAAGTACATGCCTGCGAAACTGGCGAGTGGGGAAGTGATGTCCACAAACACCACCGCTCCGATTGAAATTGCCATGTACACGAGGATGGCTCCAATGCCGAATTTGAACTGCTTTCGGGTGCGAAGGACAGGGGCGGGGAAGATGAGCGAAATGAGCACAAGCAGCCCGCTGAACACGACGTTGGCAAAATGACCACCGTACACCACGATGAGGGTATATGCCGTGTCGTAACCGACGGAGTAGAGGCTGTTGGCCACGCCTTTGCAGATGAACATCCAGCAGAGTATTTGCGCCGCAAAGCGCTTGTTCCAGATGACCTCCAATTTCTGATTTCGGATGAGGATGAGGCCTGAGATGCCGAGGACGAAACTGAGGATGCCGCCCACGGCGAGCAAGCCATCGACCGCCATGAATCGCTCAAGGCATGCATCGTTTGTTAGCATTCCCGCGTTGTGTCGAGGCTGACACCGAAGTTGGCTGTTCAACGTTTGAGCTCAGGAAAACCATCTGTGACGGCCGAAATGGTTCCTCGGCACGGCTTTGCCTGTGGCCTCCACGTGGTGGTAGCCGGCAAGCACGGCCTTCAGGTAACGCGTCAAGCGAGGACGGATCCACAACCGGTACGGCAAGGCAGAGGCCCATCTTGGCCAACCGGCCAACAGGAAGGGATGCACGCAGATGGTCAAGGAGGAATGATGCTCACCCTCGGCTTCGACGGTCCACTCGACAAAGGACTGGTAGCCCCCCTCCTCGCCGATGAGCAAGGTGTAGCCTTCCGTCGGCGTCCATGATTGGAAGCGGCGAACGTAGGTCAGGCCGTTGAGATATTCAAGGCGGTCAGCGCGTTCGTCGTCGTCCCAGGACAGGACCTCATTCGTGCAGCAAAACGGATGGCTGTCGTTGAGGC
>DUHJ01000132.1:0-2443 GCA_013330925.1 Candidatus Poseidoniaceae archaeon
ACCCACGAGGCTCGCGCGTTGCATGAGCGGGTGCTTCGACAGCGAGAGGCCCAAGAGCAGCATGCCCGAGGCAAGCAGTCCAATGGACTCCACGGACGCTCCCGCCATGGCCCCAAATGCTCGGCGTTGGTCTTCAACCCTCTGCGTTGAACCGCGCACCATGGATACGGTGACCAACCTCAAGGGCCAAGGAGGGAGAGGGGAGCCATGGACGGTCCGTTGGTGCACGCCCTCCGCTCGTTCCCCGGGGGGGCGGTGGATGCACCCATCGCCTTCCTTGACCGTGACGGCGTGCTCAACGTGAGCCTCGACGGCTACGTCAACACCCCTGAAGAATTGAGCTTGATTCGAGGCACAGCGGAGGCAATGCGAGCACTCCGCGAGGCCGGTTTCTTGCTGTGCGTGGTCACCAATCAGTCCGCCGTGGATCGAGGGCACTGGGGCGAGGAACGCCTGCATCAGATCCACGACCGGCTCCATGATGTGCTCAAGGAAGACGATGCACAACCCGACCTCATCCTCTCCTGTCCACATCTGCCATGGGCTCGGTGCGGTTGCCGCAAGCCGGGAACTGGAATGTTGGAACTGGGGTCACACCTGCTTCGCTCATCGGACGGTTTCGGACCGATGCGAGAACGATGGACAGAACCGTATGCAGGAACCGCACATGCGGGCGACGTCATGGTCGGCGATCGAAGGTCTGACGTTCAGGCCGGTCTGGATTTCGGCGCACGTTCCTTCTTTTCACGAAGGGACGTTGGCCTGTCCCACCTGGTGGCGCGTGTGCTTGATTTCGACGACCAAGGTGACGGAGTGGGCTGAATGGGTTGGCTGGGCTTGGACGACACCGACCACTTGGGGGGCGGTTGCACCACGTGGACCATGCACGTCGTGTTGTCCAACCTTCCACGCGGCGTTCGACCGCTGAACGATCCATGCCTCGTGCGCTTGTATCCCATGGCCAAAGCAAGAACGCGAGGGAACGCCGCCCTCGCCGCTGAACTCCACGTGGACATTCCTCGAGAGGAATGGTTCGCTTGGCTCCAACAGATGTGGAAGGAACATGTTGCTCCCCTTGCAGGCCGACGTACGGAATCAAGCCACGCCACCAGGAAACAGGTCGCGAGCGATCCCGGCATGGTCTGGTTTGAAAACAAGCCCAGTAGCCGGTTCTATAGCCTTGCCGTTCGTCAGGAAACGTCGCTTGCTGAAGCACCAAAACCCGATTGGGAAGCAGGCGGGTTGGGAAAAATCGGAGCGATTGCGGCCGTGTCTTGGCCAAATGAAGTCAGCACATGGGAGGGCATCGCGTGGCGTGGCGAATTGGACGGGCCGCGGACCCTCGACGAAAACGTGTTGAAGCATCTCGATGGAGACCAACGCCTCGTCGCTTGCCGAGACCCGCGTCAAGGACGTGGACTCCTCGCCCCCAGAGGTACTTCACCGGTGCTGTTTGGCCTTCGAGGAACCGTACGCAGCGCCGTGAAGGACGGCATGGCGGCGCTCATGGCAGGGAGCGGAACCGAACCCAACACAGGTTCCTCCTTGTTTCGCACGAACCAAGGAAGCGGAGATCATCTGACCGCGCCCACATCGGCTACCGTGGAGAAGGTCCAGGTGCTCCGAGGAGGGCACGTTGCCTTGACCACGAGCGATGGCACATGGTTGGCCTTCGCTCCCTCTGGCCCGGTCCGAGACCTCGCCGCTCAGCTCATGCCCGGCGATCGTGTGCTGGGAATTGGTCTGGTCGGTGAGGACGAGGGGCGCAAAGGTCGCCACCTTGAGGCGTTGAAACACCTCAGTGGACCCGTTCGTCAACGACGTCGACCGTCCTGCACTGCCTGTGGTCGTCGCATGAAATCAGCAGGCCGAGACCAAGGATTGCGCTGCCCCACATGCAAACACCGGGACGTGGATCGCTGGGTCGGGGAGGAGGTCATGCCAACGGCGTGGATTCAACCGCCCGTGGACCGTCGACGCCACCTCGCCCCCGACATCAACACGTGGGCTTCAGAACGGCCTGACTGGACCGAACAAGGACCGGCACCTTCCTAATCCGCCGGTCATGATGGGGGCTCATGTCCGAACAAACCACCGTGACCATCACAACGGCGCTGGCCGGCTTGATGTTCCTCGCCTTGGTGGGCTTTGTCATCTGGAAAGCACGGCAAAACCGCGCTTTGGCCTTGAGCAAGACCGCCCCGAAGGTGGCGGGTGAAGACCCACTCGAAGGAGGAGCGCGACGTCCCGAGGATTTCGAGGAGCCAAGCGATGAAGACCTCGAAATGATGGGTGATCTCCTCGGAGAAATTGAGTGATCAGACCGCTTCGAGCCCTTCATCGACGATGCGGACCCGTTGCTCTTCCTCTGGCCCTTCCAAGCGTCGAATCCCGGTGACGTCGACGACCAACCTCCACGATTCGAACCCCGCCTCTTCAAGCC
>DUHJ01000132.1:2767-4841 GCA_013330925.1 Candidatus Poseidoniaceae archaeon
AACCCCGCCTCTTCAAGCCGTTCGTTCCCACGGACCCTGAACCCGTCCTCCGCGTCCATATCCGTTCCAAGTTTGGTCGTGGCCAACAACGGAATACCGTCCAAACCCTTGGCCAGCGCGCTCAACGCATCCATCGATGCTGCAGGGATGCGGCCTGTCGCAGGCGCCCAATCGTCCATGACCACAAGGCCAACACCCGGCAAGGACGTGGCCGCTTGGAGGAGGGATTTCGTGACCAGATCCATGCGTCCAACCAGGTTCATCGCGTGGAACCTCGTGGCCGTGGTGGGCGGCAGCCCACCGATGATTTGGGCGAAACGCGCCGGATCCGGCATCTCAGGTGAAGCCCACAGCACGCGCTTGCCGTCTTCCAACGCACGCAGTGCCATGTGAAGCGCCAAGCATGTGGCACCGGCACCGGATTCGCTGGCGAGGTGAACCTTCGAGGTCGCAAAGGGTGGTCGCCACGACGCCATGCACACCCACCCGTGACGAAGGAGAAAGACGCTTCCGGTGTCGGAACGCTCTTGATGTGGCAGTGGGACGACAATGCATGGCCGAGGAAACGCGGAGCGCGGAACGCATCCCACGCCGTCCCGCCCCCGAGTTCACCGAAGTCAAGTCCTTTGGCGAGGCCCTGAAGACACACGGTCTCATCGGGACCGCCGTCGACGACAAGAACCAGTACGGACCCGTTGGCATGATGGTGTTGTTGTTCATCGTGGCGGCCATCACCTCCCTCGGACTTCTGCTCATTCGCTCCTCCTGAGGCGCAAGGGCTATTCATCCCATGAGCCGGTTTTCGGCCATGGACGGAAGCCATCCTCCCGCAACGATGGCCTTCACCGACCGTCGCTGGACCATCATGGCTGCTCTCTTGGGTTCCAACACCGCCGTGATGCTTGTGCATGGCCTTCAGCAAGAGATGAATCCGAGTGTGACCCGCGAATTTGCCTTGACCCTCATCGCCGTGACCTTGCCGTTCCAAGCGGTCTACTTCATGATCCACACCTATGCAGATTCCTTCGCCACTCACCTCGCACCCGCTGAACGCAGGACCCTTGAACGGCTGTCCACGGTCTGCCAGATCATTGCGTATGCATCGCTGCTTGGTCTGGCCATCCTATGGAGCAACGTCTCACCCTTCGTCGGTGGAGGTTTCCTCATCGCGTCCTTCTGCGCTTTGCTGATGGTGCGCATGGCCATGAGGGAAGCGCGGTCCTCCGAAGCCGCTCAATCCCCCTGAGGACCGGCCTGCGAAGGTTGATGGGGCGACCACAACGCCGGGGAACATGGCCTTCTGTCCGTTGGATTACCGCTACGGCTGTCAAGACTTCAAGCAGATTTGGTCCGAGGACGGGCGTCACGAACGTCAACTCGAGGTGGAACGGGCCCTTGTGTGGGCGCACCAACAGATGGGCCGCGTCAGCGCCGAGGACTATGCGGTCATCGAGCGCATCGCCGTCCCTGACGTGGTGACCAAGCAGCGCGTCAGTGAAATCGAAGCCGAAACACGTCACGACATCATGGCCTTGACCAAGGCCATGGCCGAGGCCGCAGGCGACGCCGGTTGGTGCGTCCATCTCGGCGCGACGTCCAACGACATCGTGGACACCGCAGTGGGCCTCCAACTTAGGGACAGCCTCGTGCTCCTACGAAAGGCCCTCTGCGACCTCATTTCGGTCTGTGCAGACGTGTCCGAGCGTGAGCGGGACACCGTCATGCTCGGTCGGACCCATGGACAGGCCGCGGTGCCCATCACCTTCGGACTCAAGGCCGCGGTGTGGCTGGATGAGCTCCGACGCCACTTGATCCGCATCGACGAGGCCAGCCCGAGGATTGCCGTCGGGAAATTCCTCGGAGCCGTCGGCACCGGAGCGGCTCAAGGGGAAGGCGCTCGAGAACTCCAGCGGCTCATTCTTGAGCACCTTGGCCTCGGCGTGCCCTTGGCCACCACCCAGGTGGTTGGACGTGACCGGTACATCGAGTACGTTCATTGGATGTCCAACACCGCCACGACCTGTCAGAAAATCCTCACCGAGGTCCGAAACCTTCAGCGTTCAGAAATTGCTGA
>DUHJ01000168.1 GCA_013330925.1 Candidatus Poseidoniaceae archaeon
GCAGAGGAGGGTGCGATCCTTCGGCTCCGTGGCGGCGGGGGCGCAGCGCGCTCAACGGCGCATGCATGGATCCAAGCCGGCGGTCGTGTGGACGTGATCGAGGGGCGCCGTCGCTTGGAGCCTTGGCCAGACGCCACTTCTTTGGCCGATCAAGATGGGCCCGCTGACCTCGGCATCGATTTTGACGGGGAGGGTGTTGACCTCGGTGCAAAGGTTCACGTCGATCCCGTGTACCAAGGCGCTTCCCTCAAGCATCACGGTTCGGTGAACGCTGACGTGCTCGACGGACGGTGGATGCTGGTCGCACAACACCTCGCCGCATGGCGCTCGCTTTGGGCGCCTGAGCTTGCCGCTGTGCTTCCAAGTGAGGTGGACCTCATGGAGGATCTCTTGGCGGTTGAAGCGGACCTCAATGCAGCGTGAGGCGATGCAGACCGGGCCAAGATTCAACATCAGCATGCCCGACAAACGGACCATGCGGGCTTGGTTGACGGTCGCTGTGCTGGGCCTGCTCATGCTCGGCCCGGTTGCGCATGCCCTGCCTCCTGCCAAGGACTACGAGGCTGTACCTCACACCGGCACCGACTACCCCGTCGGAACGGTGGAGCTGTCCCTACAAGCGGGCCTTGAGGTCCAGTTGCACTATCCAGCCCTCGAGGAAGGCGTGAAAACGCAAATGGCTGGCAACGGTCCATTTCCTGTGGTGGTGTTCATCCCCACCGATGGAGAGGGCAGCGGAGATTACGAGTTGTTCTCCACTGCTTTGGTGGCTCGTGGCTATGTCGTGGGTGTGATGGACAGGATCCCACAATCTCCGCTGCCTGTGGCGTGGGTCCTTGAGCGCATCTATGACGTCAACGAAGGAGACGGAAGTGTCCCTGGTGCCTTGGACAGCATGACCGACGATTGGGCCATCGGAGGTCATGGACAAGGCGCTGCTGCTGCCCTCAAGGTGGCGGGTCAATGGACAGGGACAGGTCAAAACCTGATGGCCCCCTCCTCCGTGTTCGGCCTTGGTCTTCACGACGACGGCGTCCACCTCGAGGACGGTGAAGTCAGTGAGGATGCCCTTGGCTTGGTCTTCGACGAGCCTGCCGTTGGGCTGCTCATCACCGGGTCGGTTGACGAGGTCGCCCCCGTTGAATCGAACGTCCTGCCCCTGCTGAACGTTGGCATGGACCTCGGCCTTCACGTCATGACCCTTCGAGGGGCCAACCACCATCAGTGGCAAGACAGCACGGGCCTGTTCTCCGGCAGCGACGGGACGCCGACCCTCACCCAAGAAGAGCAACATGCAATGGCAGCAACCCACGTTGTTTCCCTCCTTGATTTGACGACCCGAGGGGACCACGATGCCTTCTCGGTGGCGTTCAATCGACCAAATGACCCGCATGTCCTCAGCGACGCCGATGCGTACCTGGACGAGGATTTGACCGCCGCAGAACTTCTTCGGGTCAACTTGACCTCTCCCACGAACGACAACGGATCCGACGTGAGCGGTACCCTCGAATTCCGAGGCCAAGTCGGCCTGTGGGACGGCAGCGACTGGCACGCTGATGCCCGGGTTGCTGAGGCGCTTTGCTGGTTTGACGATGCGACCACCACCTTCACGGGAACCGTGAACCAGACGGGTTGGTTTTCGTGCGATTTGGACGCGAACACCCTGCAGCCAGGACCGTTCAACGCCAGCGTGCGGGTCAGCATCGACGGTGCTCCCGTGACCCGCACCTTGTCCCTGTACCGAGGGAACGGCCCTCTCGAGCCGTTGACTCCAGTTCCGGCGGTGATCGTGCCGCAGGGTGGCGCAGCGGTCCTCCAAGCGGATGCTTTGGCCGTTGATCCCGACGGCCTCGAGGTCCGGTTTACGTCGGTTCAACTTGAGGGCGCGAACGCCAGCCGCTTCGAAGCCCTCCTCCTTCCGGGAGCATCCAGCGTGGAACTCCGTGACGCATCGGACGTGGATTGGCTCGGTGGCGCTTTGCTCAACGTAAGCCTCTCTGCTCCGGGTGAAACTTCGCCCCTTCAGGTGTCGGTTCAGGTTCGGATGGGTGACGTGGACAACCCGGTCGAGGTCATCGGCGTTCCTCCAACGCTGGTTTTTGACGAAGACGGGGCACAGCAAACCTTGGCCGTTGGCGATTACGTTGTGGATCCTGAAGGCATGCCGCTTCAGGTCACCGTGGACGGCGGCATGTGGACCGACGTTGGACCGGTACGGGCGGCCGTGATGGGTTCCAACTTGAGCGTGGTTCCCCTGGCCAATGCCTCCGGTTCGGTGGTCGTTTCTCTGCTCGTCAGCGACGGCTTTACCGACGCGGTTCAGGTGAACGTGACGGTCGTGGTCAAGCCGGTCAACGATGCGCCACGGCTGAACCAAACCGAACTTCTTGTCGTCTTGGCTGAAGACACGATCGTGGACATCGATCTCGCGCCCTTGGCGTGGGATGCCGACGGGGACCTCCCGACGGTCAGCGTCGTCGAACCGCCCCAAGCGCTGGCGGTGTTGGACGTCGCGGACCTGACCCTCCAGGTCCGTCCGCTGCAGCATGCGAACGGCCAAGTGGATGCCGTGCTCCGGTTCGTGTTCCCCGACGAAACCCTCGACCTGAACGTGTCCATCACCGTTGAGCCCGTGGAAGATTCGGGCAGCATCCGCCTCGATTGGGTCCGTCCTCTTGCCGGTGATCAAATCGAAGTGCGCTGGACGGTGGAGGACCGTGATGCATTGAGCAACGCTTCCTTTACCGGTGTCATGCTGGACAACAACGGTGATTCGCTCACCCAGACGGGGTCCCCCTCATGCGGGCCAGCGCTATTGGACGACCGCGGCGTGCCCTTGTGGTCGGTCACTTGCGACAGCGTCTGGGAGTTGCCGTCTTCGCTGGTCGGCATGACGCTTCGCGTTGAAGAACTCCGCCCTTCCTCCGAGCCGCCGGTGGACTACGTGCTGCCCGTTG
>DUHJ01000094.1:0-134 GCA_013330925.1 Candidatus Poseidoniaceae archaeon
CCGTGGATGGGCCCGAGGATTTCGACCATGTGCGGCGCGTCCATGAGGTACTTCACCGGGGTCGCGATGCACATCAGCAGGACGGCGGAAAGGCCCTCAACCCAACCAAGCCAGATGACCCAGCGCATGCTCGA
>DUHJ01000094.1:437-655 GCA_013330925.1 Candidatus Poseidoniaceae archaeon
CCAGATGACCCAGCGCATGCTCGAACGGAGGCAGAGCCCCCTGATGAGGGCTGTCCTCAAGCGTTGGGCGCCGAACGGAGCTCGGCGGCGACAAAGAGGCAACCCGCGATGGCCGCAATTTGAATGAGCAAACGAACCACGTGCCACACGTTGGCGTAGGTCTTCCCGTCCAGAGGCACGTTCTCAACCCACATGTACAGGTTGGCCCAGTACAACAC
>DUHJ01000094.1:997-1172 GCA_013330925.1 Candidatus Poseidoniaceae archaeon
GCCAGGCCACCGTAGGCTCGTGTGGCCGGGACGATCAGGGCAAGCCCGACGGCCACCTCGGCCACCCCGCTGGCCAGCACCCAAAACCGAGGTGCGCCCAAGGCCGCTGGGACGATTGGCTCGAACCACGTCGGGTCGAGAAAATGTTGGACACCGATCCACACGAACGCGCCGC
>DUHJ01000094.1:1497-1754 GCA_013330925.1 Candidatus Poseidoniaceae archaeon
GAGGGCCAGGGCCACGACCGTTCGGCCGAGGACCAGGACCTCCATGCTCACGCCTCAACCATGGGTCGGGAGGAACCGCACGAGGGGCATTCCTGTTCGGTGTCGTTGTCGTACTCATGCTTGCAGGCCGGGCAAACCCCAGCCAACACCAGTTCTCCGCCAACGTCGATGGTCTCGCCAATGAGGGTCAGTCGACCGGGCTCAAGTTCAGCCACGGTGTAGCCGCCCGAGCCGCCCAAACGGAGCAGAATGTCGGG
>DUHJ01000094.1:2084-5477 GCA_013330925.1 Candidatus Poseidoniaceae archaeon
GGGCGGCAGCGTGACCGTGCCGATGTCGTCGACCAACAATTCGCGGCCCACTTCGAGCCGTTCGATGTTGAGATCGCTGCCGTGCTCGGCCACGAAGCGGCCGTCACGCAACTCGAGGCTTCGGTCGCAGAAGGCCGCGACTTCCTTCGAGTGGGTCACGATGAGGAAGGACACGCCGTCCTCCTCGTGCAGTTCCTTGAACAGCGCCAGCACTTCACGGCTGGTGACGGGATCGAGAGCGCCCGTGGGTTCGTCGGCCAAGATCAACCGTGGCTCGGTGATCAGCGCCCGGGCGATGGCCACGCGCTGCTGTTCACCGCCGGAGAGCATCTTGGGCAGGGCCATGGCGCGGTGGCCCATCTGCAGCCGCTCAAGCAGGTCAAGCGCCTTGCGCTTGGCGATGCGGGAACGCACGCCTTGGTTGACCAAGGGTTGAGCGACGTTGTCGCGGGCGTTGAGGTCGTTGAGCAGGTTCCCTTCCTGGAAGATGAAGGAGACCGTTTGCTGGCGGAGCTTGACCAGTTCTTGACCGGTCAGCCGGGTCATGTTGCGCCCATCGAGTCGAACCGAGCCCGCGCTGGGCTTCATCAGGCCGCCAAGGCACTTCATCAGGGTTGATTTCCCTGAACCCGAGGGACCAACCACAGCGACCGCTTCCCCGCTGCGCATGGCGATGTTCAGGCCACGAAGGGCGACGACGTTGCCGTCCTCGGCCTTCGATTCGTAGACGTGGTAAACCGCGTCCGCTTCGAGAATGATGGCGGCTTGCTTGGATTCCGTTTCGCTCATCTTCACTCCCCCTTCAGGACGCTGGCAAGGTCTGCGGCCAGCGTACGCCGCGTGGTGATCAGCAGGGCCAAGACAACCGCGCCGAAGACGGACGCCGACACCAAGGCCAGCGAAGCCCATGGATAGACCAAGTTCCGAGTGATGGTGAGCGTGTTCCCATCGCTTTGGAAAATTTGGAAGATGAATCCAAACACCTCGAAGAACCCGTTGAAGGACAGCGCCAAACCGATGCCGAGTGCGACACCGAGGGCCATCGACATCAGCACGATGGATAGGATTTCAAACAGCACCAAGCGGATGATTTGGCCTGGCGCCGCACCGATCGCTTGGAGGATGGCGAGTTCCTTCTGACGTTGCGTCAAGACCAGGGAGAGGAACACGAAGGACGAGGCCACGGCGGCGAGGCTTGCAACCACGAACTGCAGCGACAGCAAGCCTTGCGTTCCGAAAATCAGTCCACCGTTTCGTTCCACGGCTTCGTGGGCCGTCTTCCAATCCGAGGCACTTCCCACGCGTGAGTCGGCTTCGATGCTGGCCCGCAGGCCCTTGAGGTCGTCACCGTCCACATCGGGCAGCGCAAAGGTCCACGTCGTCGCGGTATGGTTGTCCACCGCTTCGTTGCCAATGAACCCGCGCCAACTGCCCTCTCCGATGATGATCGAGGACGACAAGGTGGCGGACGGCACGCCAGGAATGAATTCGTGGGTGCCGACGTAGCGCAAGTCGAGGTCATACGGCGTGACGGTGATGTTCACCGCACCGGGTGCCATGAACAGCGGCGCAATGGCAGACGGCGGGATTTGACTGAAGCCGCCAACACAGCCGCTCTCGTCGGCCAACACGCCGTCCGGGCAGATGGCTCCGGTCAGGTCAGCCGTGGTGTTCAGGTCCATGCCCGTCAGGTCGATGCCGAACAAGCCGGTGAGATCGGCGTCAGAGAGGTTGGCGCCAGTAAATCCAGGCGTGGGCGGCTCGAAAGGACTCAGCACAGGAGCCCAGACGGCGCCGGTCAGGTCCACACCCGACAAATCGGCGCCGGAGAGGTCGGTGCCGATCATCAGCGCGCCAGAGAGGTTGGCACCGGTCAAGTCGGCACCGGAGAGGTTCGTGCGGGACAAGTCGGTCACGCCAAAGTCGCGCTCGGACAGGTCGCTGCCGGACAAATCGACGTAGGAAAGATCCAGCGGGAGGGTGGCGCGGTAGGCCTCCAGCAGCACGTTCAGATCAGGCATGCCCCCCGCGTCATCGGTGTTGACGGTGATGTTCACCTCTTCGTAGGTGAAGCGGCGAACCTCAGAGCGGTCGTCGCCGGCCTCGAGCAGGTCGTCGCCACGGTCCGAACGTCCGTCGCGCCCGCTGCCCCACAAATCAAGGGAGAACGCTGCGTCTTCTCCGACGGAGAAGGTCCCGTTGGCCAGGACGCCAAGGGCGGTGCCCACGTCGTCGCCGGGCAGGGACTGCTCGTTCCATCGGAGCACGTCATCCGAACCGTTCATCACCACCCAGGTCTGATACGCATCGCCTTCACTTGTGCGAAGGAAGAGGTTTGGCGTGGTCGTTGCTGAGACCGCAAGGTCTTGACCGCCGATGTCGCGAAGCACCTCGAGCGCGGTGGTCATGTTGACGGGCGTTTCGAAACTGACCTGCAGGTCGCCCCCGACCTGCGCGTCCGCCGTGCGTTCGTCGACGAGGGTCCCCGTGTAACCTTGCACCGCGGCAAGGGTGACGATGGACAGCGTGAGCAGCATGATGACGGCCAAGCGGTTGACCGATTCGGTCGATCCTGAGCCCTTCAGCCCACGGCGCACGTCCTTGAGCAACGGCGTTCGACCGAGCAAGACTTGCATCAACTGAGGCCCGAGGGCTCCGAGCCGTCCGAGCAAAAGGGCCCCGCCGATCCACAGCAGGAAGGGGCCGAAAATGCCCAGCAACCCTTCGAGGAAGAAGTTCGAATAGAGGCCGTCTCCGCTGGTCTGGAGTTCCAACCACGTGTCGAGGGTCCCAATGCCACCGACGCCAAAGCACAGGGCGTGGAGCCACGTTTTGGGCTTCGCCGCTTCGCTGGTTCGGCGCACGCCTTCCTCAATTTCCAATTCAAGGAAGCGGCGAGAACGGCTTCGTCCAAACAGGAGCGCCAAACCAATGGTGGCCAACGCGGTGATGAGCGTCGAAGCAAAACCAAGCACTGGATTGACGTTCACGCCGGACGGTTCGAAGGCCATGAATCCGACGGCGGACAACACGCCCGGCACGGCAGCCAGAGCCAACACATAGCCGGCCAGCCACGCCACGAAGGACATGACCCCAAGCTCGACCAGCACCATCCGCTGCAGGCGGTCAGCGTCGGCGCCAATCACCCGATGGATCGAAATTTCACGCCGCCGTTGCTCGAGGGAGAGCACCAGACCGTACACGAGCACGGACAGGGAGAGGATGACGATGGGGACCATGATGATGTAATCGAAGGTCTGAATGAGTCCGAGGAAGATGTTCAGGAAGCTGATCGTGCCGCCGATGATGTCGATGTACACCAGCGAGATGCCGGCATCGGTGTAGTTGCCTTGACCCACGCGACGCTGCACGTCGTCCAGCCATTCGGCCGCG
>DUHJ01000094.1:5788-6860 GCA_013330925.1 Candidatus Poseidoniaceae archaeon
GCCATTCGGCCGCGTCCGCGGTCGAGGAGGTCGGCAAGGCGGCGCGATCGACGGCCACCGCGAGGTACACGTGATCGTTGTTCATCAGGGCTTCACGCTGTGCTTCCTCCAACACGTCGAGGTGGAGGATGAGCGCGTTGGCAGGAATCGTTGGGTTGGCCAAAGGCGCCTCTTCGTAGACACCGGCGACGGTGAGGTTGTTGACGGTCACCAGCACGCGGCAGTAGACCATGCCGTTCTCGCTTGGCTTGATGTCGCCGCCTTGGCAATCGGCCTCGGCAATGCCGCCTTCGACCGCGAGGTTGCGGTCCACGACCATGGCGAAGGTCAGGGACTCCAGCACGTCGCCGACCTCGGCTCGTGCATCGGAGGCAACGCTGGCGGGCAGCATGATGCTGCGCTGGTCCACGGCCGTGGAGGCATTGGGCCACTCCCCGAGGCCGGTGATGACCGTGTCCTTGATGCGGTCGGCAAAGACGCCGTCGAAGCCGCTGTCGTCGATGAAGCGCACCGCACGGACCGTTGAACTGGGTGGACCGGCGTCGCCCAATTCAGGATACTCAAACACGTCCGAGGTCCAATTGAGGTTGGTGTCGTCCACGACCTCAAGAATTTCGAGGGGCTGCGCGTAGGCAAACTCCTCGGAGAAGAAGGACGTCGTATGGAGACCTTGCCGACCAAGGACGACCATGCAATCCTCGAATTCGCTGAACCCGTCCAACAGTTCGTTGCAGACCTCCTGCAAGACCGTGGTGTCGTTCGTCCAACCTGACGCGCCCTCTGTGGGCGCACGACGGAATTCCACCTTGGCGTCGTACACTTCGGTCTCGAGCGATTCTTGGAAGAAAATCTGGGACAAACCCACGCCGTAGGACAGCACCGTGGTGATCACAAGGCTGGCCAGGAACACGCCGGCGACCACGGCCAGTCCGCGTTCGCGCCCGCGCCACGCGGATTGCGTGGCCAACCGGAGCGCGTTTGGCGCGTCTTGGAGCGAAGCGAGGCGCTCCTTCATGCGAGCCATGCGGCCTTCTTCGCTCATTCTTCCTCACCGCCCTCGTCGAGGCCCCAA
>DUHJ01000019.1 GCA_013330925.1 Candidatus Poseidoniaceae archaeon
GCGCAAATCCTCAGCATCATTGCACGCTCCCTCGGCTTGGGGCCCATGGACGCCATGGAACTGCTGACCGCCGCCCGCAGCGGTGACGACCTGTTCGCCGGCGAAGAAGCGCCTGAGGCCAAGATGGAGATGGGCGACGCGACCACCTACCAAGGCGCCTTGATTGCCGCGCTTGACGACGAGGTCATCACCGAAGACGAGTGGGCGATGCTGAACCTCTTCCGTTCCTTGCTCGGCTTGCAGCCCGAGGACCACGCCACCATCGAGGAAGCCATCCGAAGCATGGCCGACGAGGACGACAACGGAGAACGTCGCCTGGAGCGTTTGCAACAATACCTCGTGGCCCACCCACTCGAGTGAGCAACGGCGCCATCCTCAAGCATCAGGGCGTCAAGCCCCATGCATGGCCGCAGACGTGCTCGGTGGACCGATCGATGGGGCCATCTCCATCGACGACCATCGAGCCCTCCTCGCCATCACCATCGGTCCTCAGCAGGCGGACCTTTCCTTTGAACAGCGTTTGGCCCATGAACAAGGCTGGGACCTGGGTTTTGCCAAGCGTGCCGTCCAGGAATACCTCCGCTTTGCGTATTTGTGCGTGCACGCCGGTCCGTGCACGCCTTCGGTCGAGGTCGATCAGGTCTGGCACCTGCATCTAACCTACAGCCGCGACTATTGGGGTCCGTTCACGCAGCGGCTCGGCCTGGACCTGCATCATGGCCCAACCCAAGGCGGTGAATCGGAGGACACACGCTACGAGGCCCAGTACGCCTCAACATTGGCCGCGTATGCCACGGTCTTCGGTCGCGCACCACCGGCGGACCTCTGGCCGCCGGCCAAGGAGCGCTTCGCGTCCTTTCCCCACCAGCGTTGGGTTGACCTGCGCAAGCACACGCTGACGCCACGCAGAACATTGGCCCTGTTCGGATGTGGCGTCTTTCTTGGAGGGCTCATGCTTGGCTGGGTGTTGGCCTCATTCTGACCATATTCGGAGAAACCGCTATGTTTCCCTCTTCGTTTCTGAGGTCATGTTCGGCCGTAGTGCAGCTCTTTCGATGTTCGTGATGATGCTTTTCGTTCCGCTGACCGTGGGTGGGACGGCTGCAGCGGAAGAGGGGGGCGATCCACTCACCAATTTTCCAGTCGAGCCTGAGGGCGAGTGGTACGTCTACGACGTCGCGGACGTGATCGCAGACGAAACAGAAGCCGAATGGGACGCCGAGCTTCGGGCTGCCCACGAGGAAAGCGGACGCTTGGTGCGTTTGGTGGCCATCCCGAGCATGTGCGATTTCGACCAGCGTGTTGAACCAGGACACATGGATTTGATGTGCGAGATGCGTTGGACGTTCGACGAGTGTTACGAGTGCGGCAATGCCGACCTTGCGTACGGCACCGACGATTCATACGCAGGCCGGATGTTCCGCGCCTACGGCATGGACGGTACGGACGAGCCGAGCATGCTCATCGCCTTGTCCACGGAAGATCGACGGTTCAGGTATGTGATGCCCGACCACACCACGGCGGAACAGCGCTTTTCCGGTCAGCAATTTTCGATGCACAGTTGGCGCTTGAGCGACGCTGCGGACGGGTACGGTTCGTGGGAAGACGCGTTGGAGCCGCACGTCGGGTTTGGGCTGCTTGTTTCGGAAGGAAAAACGGTGCCCTACTCAGCCGTGGTGCAAACCGTCCTCATTGGCGGATTGGTTGTGGCCGTGTTGGGCATAATCCTGGTCTCGGTAAGCACCACCAAAGCGAACATTTCAATCAAGCCGGCCAAAAACCGGCTTGCGTTGGGTGCCTACAGGGAAATGGCGGTGCTGATTCATGCGCGTATGACCCTCGACGGAAACTTTGGCGCTATGGAGCGGTACCGTGGGCACATCGCAGCGATTGAGAAGCAAATGGCGAAGTACAGAGATGTGGTTCGAAGTGGCCTGAAGACGGGAGAGCTCATGATTCAACACGATGAGGCCATCGAGAAGTATGAGGAAGTGGAACTCCGGAAGGTGTTGGTGGAAATCGATGCCTGTTTCGAAGAGATGGGCCTTCACAGCAACCAAGGGCGGCAAGAGGTTGAGGCTTCTGTGGCCTTCACGCCTCTTGAATACGGTCAGGATGTTGAGCGGATCCACGTTGAACGCGATGCCGTCATGTCGAGGTGGAAGGCACTCCGGGCTCCAGCGTGGGCGGGCTTTGCTTTGGCGGGGGTCTTCGTTGCTGCTTCCTTTGTGGAGCAAGGCCCAGCCTTTGGCTCGGTTTCAGCCTACCATTTCGCGCTTTACACAGGAAACGTATGGCCCCTGTTTGGCGGCCTGATTCCACTCTTCATCGGTTTGGTCACGGAGGGCCTTGCCGTTGGTGCGACCATGGTTGAAGATCTTCCAGAGCGGGGCACAACCACCGTTGACTTTGCCTCGCTGGGTTGGCCCATGTTCGGTGCGTCCGTGGCCTACGGGTACGGCGCCGAGCTGGTCGGTCACGACGAGCACGGCTCCCCCATCTTTGAGACGCACCGGGTGCACTCCGATTCGGGCTCTGGCAGCGATGGTGGCGGCGGCTGCGGTGGCGGTGGTTGCGGTGGCGGTGGTTGCGGTGGCGGCGGCGGTTTCTGAGGCCCATTCGCATCATGCAGTCGTCATGTCTGACGTGCAGGCTGGGGCAACGGTTAGAAACGGTCTGAGGGTCGCTTGACGCAACCTGAAGGTGACCCAATGAGCATCGTCCACGACGTCTTCGAATCCGTGAAGCAACGCGACCCAGACCAACCGGAATTCCACCAAGCGGTCTGGGAAGTTCTGGAAAGCCTCGAGCCCGTGCTCGAAAAGCACCCTCACTATGGCGACGTGGTCAAGCGCATCGCTGAGCCGGAGCGCATGATCCAATTCCGCGTGTCTTGGGTGGACGACAACGGTGACCTTCAGGTCAACCGGGGCTACCGCATCCAGTTCAACGGTGCCATTGGCCCTTACAAGGGCGGTCTGCGTTTCCACCCCTCGGTGAACGCTTCGATCCTCAAGTTCCTCGCCTTTGAGCAGATTTTCAAGAACAGCCTGACCGGCCTTGCGATGGGCGGTGGGAAGGGCGGTTCGGACTTCAACCCGAAGGGCAAGTCCGACGCCGAAGTCATGCGCTTCTGCCAGGCCTTCATGATGGAACTCTGGCGCCACATCGGCCACAACCTCGACGTGCCCGCCGGCGACATCGGCGTTGGCGGTCGTGAAATTGGCTACATGTTCGGCATGTACCGCAAGCTCCGCAACGACTTCGAGGCCGGTGTCCTGACCGGCAAGGGCCTCGATTACGGTGGCTCCCTGATCCGCCCCGAAGCCACCGGCTACGGCTGCGTGTACTTTGCCCGAGAAATGCTCGCGACCAAGGGCAAGTCCTTCGAAGGCGCGACCGTGGCCATCTCAGGCTCCGGGAACGTCGCACAATTCGCCGCGGAAAAGGTCCTCGACCTTGGCGGCAAGCCCGTGACCATGTCCGACTCCAGCGGCTGGATTCACGTGCCTGGCGGCATCGACCGTGCCATGCTCGCTGAGATCATGGACCTGAAGAACAACCGCCGCGGCCGCATCTCCGAGATGGCCAACCACGACGGTGTCACCTACACCGCGTCTCAGCCTGAACCTTCCCTCAACGGCCTGTGGGGCGTCAACGTGGACGTCGCTCTTCCATGCGCCACGCAGAATGAACTCAACGGTGAGGAAGCCGCGATGTTGGTGTCCAACAGCGTCATCGCCGTTGCAGAGGGCGCCAACATGCCCTGCACCCCAGAAGCCGTGACCGCCTTCCAGAACGCCGATGTGCTCTTCGCACCTGGCAAGGCCAGCAACGCCGGTGGCGTGGCGACCTCCGGCCTGGAAATGTCCCAAAACTCGCTCCGCTTGTCATGGACCCGCGAAGAAGTCGACGAGCGTCTTGAGAAGATCATGATCGGCATCCACGAAAACGCCGCTGCCGCCGCCAAAGAATACGGCCGTGAAGGCGATTACGTGTTCGGTGCGAACGTGGCCGGCTTCCGCAAGGTGGCCGACGCGATGATCGCCCAGGGCATCGTGTGACCCCACCTGCCCTTCCGTTCCACACCCTTCCGATAGGGTGCCCCGTCGGTTCTGAATTGACCCGTGTTGGAGGAAGCCTGAGAAGCAAGGTCTTGCAAGCCGAGCCATGGTCGAGACCGAGGCGCTCCTCACCGTCCTGACCGTCTTGGCCATCGGCTTGGTGACGCCCGGTCCAAACAACATCACGTGCGTCGTGCACGCCGGCGTGCACGGAGCCCGTGCCAACGTCGTGCTCATCGCTGGTATGCTGGTCGGTTTCCTGACCGTCCACCTCGTCAGCGGCTTCTTGGTGGAAGAGGTCAGCCCTGAAGGTCTCCTGTGGACGGTGTTGCATTGGTTTGGTTTGCTCTTCTTAGGGCTGATTGCGTTGCGGTTGTTGACGCTTCGCCCCTCGTCCATTCGTCAAGCCATGGACACCGAGGGCTTCCAGTCGCTGCTGAAAGTTCGAGATGGCAGCATCCCTCGCCTTGGCTTTCGCACAGGCGTGTTGATGCAGTTTGTGAACGGCAAGGAATGGGCCTTGGTGATCACCATCATGCGCTTTTCACTGGAAGGTTTTGGCGGTGGCCTGCTAGGGATTTTGCTCATTGCGTCCCTGACCTGCACCGGAGGTGTCGCTGCCATGGCTTTGTGGAGCCTCGGTGGAGGTCGCCTGACGGAGGTGTTGAGGGATGACGTCCGAGGACGTCGTGTTCTCGTCGCGCTCGGGGTGTTGGTGATGGTGCTGTTGACGGCCCTGGTGGCTCGAGGGCCTTGAACAGAAGGTCACTTTCTCCGGTTGATGTAGAACTCAATGAGGTCACGCTCAGCCCGCTGAAGGTGTTCGGCCACGGTGGCTTGTCGAATGTTCAGCCGTTCTGCAAGTTCTCGTTGCGAGCACCGGCGAGGTGTGTCGTAGTAGCCCATCGAGTACGCGGTGTCCACCACCTCTTTTCGGCGATTCGACATGTTCGGGCCTCCGCCCGCAGCTCCGGGGTGCGTGGGTGAGATGCGCATATTGAGTGCCCCCGGTACGAGCTCAGAGAGCGCTTTCCTGTACGTCCTGACTCCGGTCGGTGTTCCTGAAATGGTGATTCGAAATCCATCAACTCGATTCAACCATGTCGGACGAGAGAGCCAACATCCGGTGGTGGTGGTGAACAGCCGCATGATGGGGCCGGTGGTGTGAATGGTGGCGATGCTGCTGCTCCCGTACGACTCGTGAACATGGTGGACCGTAATCGCGGATTCTGGTGGGATGTCATCGATGGTTTTCCCATCCATGAACTTGATCTCAACCAAGAGATCCATGCCCTCGTCATGGCTACCAAAACTCGCCAACACTTCGACGTGTTCGGCCGTTTCCATCAAAATCAAACCGGGCAATTCTGCTCCTTGTTTTGAGTCCATCATGACGCTGATGTGACGCAATGGGACCGACATGCATCTTCGCCCCTATCATGATAGGGTGAAATCCTCAAGGGTTTGAACCTTATCTGTTGCGATATGGTGAGCGTAGCCTCTGATTTTACATCCCGCCGGGCCATGCTGCTCGTCGCTTTGATGGTCCTCATGGGTCAAGCAGGTTACTTCCAATCCGAATACTGGAAGAACGACGAAGAATCGACGCCCGTCGAGCCCCTTGCGACGGCCACGGACGGCCCGATGGCCACCTTTTCGACGGATGTGTTCCCAAGCCTTGATGCAGACATTCGCGCAGGTGACCTCACCGACTGGACCTTTTGGGAGGATGAAAACGGAGCCGAGGGCTTCGGTCCATGGGACACGAGCGTGAAATACAACCAGTATGGATACTCGTACAACAGCCAACACATGCTGAGCACTTTTGACGTGGACACCGCGAGCAGCCTCACGTTCACAAACCGTTTGCAGACGAGTCAGGCGACCTTCGCGACGTCGACGGCCAACCTGAGCCTTGACCTGCCGTTTGCCGTTCACCTCACCTTCGGATACGTGACGCAGAATCAAAACTGGAACGCGTCCGAACTTCACATTGACGTGCTTCAGTCCGGTTCGGTGGTGACCTCCACAAGCATCGACCACAGCGGTGTGTCGTACACCAACATCCGAGAGGGCACGTTCAGCCTTCTCGTGCCTGCGGGCGTGAGCACGGTGTCCCTCAGCCTGGACGTGAGCAAAGCATCCGGATCCTCCAATGCGGGCGGCTTTTGGCTGCTGCACGAGTTCGCGGTCACGGCTCCGAACGCCTCCACCGTCATGTCGCTTGGTAGCGATCATGCGTGCGTCCTGGCCTCGGACGGCGACGCCAAGTGCTGGGGTGCCAACAACGTCGGGCAACTCGGCCAAGGCCACATCGAGAACATGGGCGATGAGGTCGCAGAGATGGGCCAGGACTTGCCCTACGTCCTGTTCCGTGAGAACACCTCGGCTTACGCCGTCTCAGCGGGTGGCGAGCACACCTGTTACCTCGTGACCACGCCCACCGCCGAAGGCATGCCGCTGTGCTTGGGCCGCGTGAACCTGCTTGGGTACGGCTGGAGCGACGACGGGGCCATCGGTGACGCCTACCAAGAAGACGCCTCTCAGATGCCGGATTGGCCCTTGCCAACCGGCCGTCATGTGGACCAGATCGAGGCCGGTTGGAACCACACCTGCGCGCTGTT
This sequence comes from Candidatus Poseidoniaceae archaeon, assembly GCA_013330925.1. Taxonomy (GTDB): domain Archaea; phylum Thermoplasmatota; class Poseidoniia; order Poseidoniales; family Poseidoniaceae; genus MGIIa-L3; species MGIIa-L3 sp11892u. The sequence continues at coordinate 6,689 of DUHJ01000019.1, forward strand.
TGACGACGGAAGCATGGGCTGCTGGGGCGACAACACCCACGGTCAACTCGGGACGGGCAACACTTCCTTCATCGGTGACGCCGCGGACGAAGTCGGCGACGGCCTTGCGCTGGTCGACCTGCCCGCGGACACCACCGTGGCCTCAATGGCGCTGGGCTGGGACCACACCTGTGTTTTGTACAGCACCGGCGACGTCGCCTGCTGGGGCAACAACGCCCACGGGCAGTTGGGCATCGGGTCCACCACGACCGTCGGTGACGGCGCCGGTGAGATGGGGAGCAACCTCGTCAACATCAGCCTCCCCTCTGGGGTGAACGCCACCTCCATCACCGCGGGCGACGGCTTCACCTGCGCGGTGTTCAGCGACGAATCCATCCGCTGTTGGGGCCGCAACGACGTCGGGCAACTGGGCCAAGGCAACACGGCCACCTACGGTGACAACGGCGGCGAGACCGTCGGTGGACTGTCCGCAATCAGCCTTGGCAGCACCTACGCCTCGGGCACGAAGATCCTCGACGCAGGGCGCGACCACGTGTGCACGGTCATCGAGACCAGCAGCACCGCGGGTGCCATCAAGTGTTGGGGCGGCAACGACGACGGCCAACTCGGCGTGGGCGACGCGGGCAGCGACAAGCACCGCGGCGACCAAGCGGGCGAGATGGGGTCCAACCTCGAAACCCTGGGTACGACCCCAGCCGTGACCGGTCTGGACGTCGGCGGCCTGATGCGCTTCGAGGTGGGTGACCGCTTCGCGTGCCTGATGCGGCTGAGCGACAGCACCGACACCGACCCGCAGGTCCAGTGTTGGGGCGCTTCTTCTCAAGGCCGCCTTGGGTACGGCAACACCGAAACCCTGGGTGATTCCTCCACCGATTCGATTCCGAGCGATGACGTGCAACTGAAGCTCAACGAAGCCTACGCGCACGCCAGTTGCCTCGGCACGAACCTGCCACTTCACGTTGAGGTGGACACCGCGGACGCTGCACGTCACGTGAAGGTCCTCGCCGACGACGACGCGTGCCCTGTCATCGTCTACACCGATGACGATGCCTCGACCGTGCTCATGGCCGTGTACCACAACAACCGTTGGGTCGAAGAGACCGTGTTCGAAACGTCGCAAGAAGTGGTTGACCTCGATGCCGGCATCGGGCCCGACGGGCGCTTTCACGTCGCATGGACGCAAACCCCTACATCGGGTGCGAACACCGTGCATCACGCCTTCAAGAGCATGGGGCAATGGTCTCCCACCGACTATACTTCACAGGTCCTTTGGGCCGATGAAGTGGGCATGTTGCTCTATCCAGACGGGGACATTGAACTCGTTCTCATTCAAGGCACAACCAATGTCATTCGTTCGATGATTTCGACCGACGGCGGCGAAAACTGGGGCCTTGAGATCAGCCGTAACTACGGCAGCACCGCGGCGTGGAGCGACCTCAACGTGGCCCTCGACGGCGACGGTGTTGCCTACGCGTCCTACAACGTGGACGGAACGCTGCGCGTCATCAGCCGGCCTGCCGGTGGCGATGGCGTTGGCGCGGACGATTGGACGGCCCACGTGGACGTGCGAAGTGACCTTTCCGACGACGGTGACGTGGAACGCCAGAGCCTGGTCAGCAGCGTCGGCTCGCTTGGCGGCATGCTTTCCGTGTCCTTGACGAACGCCTCGGCGTTGGCTTACGCCAACAACAAGGTCGCCACGGGCAACGCACAATCGTGTGGCATTCTTGCCAACGGTTCCCTCATGTGTTGGGGAGGAGGAGACAACTGGGGTGCCCAGGGCAACGGCCTTGCGAGCAATTCCAACCTTCAAAGCCCAAGTTGGGTGGATCTTGGAGCCGGACTGACCGCTGAGTCTGTGGCGTTCGGCCAACACTACGGTTGCGCCGTCCTCAGTGACGGGTCACTCAAGTGTTGGGGCAAAAACGATGATGGGCAAATTGGAGACGGAACCTCTGAGGACAAGCATTCGCCCGTGGCGGTCAGCCTTGGGGCTGGCCGGACGGCGGACGCGGTTGCCATGGGGAATGCGCACACCTGCGCCCTTCTTGACAACGGTTCTGTGCAGTGCTGGGGCGATGACACCTGGGGCGATTTGGGCAATGGCGCAGGGGTGACCGACAGGCTCTCTCCGTCAGAGTATGTTGATTTCGGCGCAGGCCGAACGGCGGTTGCCCTTGACGTCGGGACGGACCATTCCTGTGCCGTTCTCGACAACGGTTCCCTCATGTGCTGGGGACGTGACCACAAAGGACAGTTGGGCAACGGTGGGACAACCACTGCAGATCAACACTCACCCGCCTTTGTTGACCTCGGTACGGGCCGAACGGCGGTGGCCGTTTCGACAGGCCATATCCACACCTGTGCGATCCTTGACGACGGTTCCCTGAAGTGCTGGGGCAGCGACGATGATGGACGGTTGGGCAATGGAGCCGTGACCGGCGATCAACCCTCACCTGTCTTGGTTGACCTTGGCGCGGGACGGACCGCTGTGGCGGTTGTTGCAGCCATGTACAACACGTGTGCCATCCTCGACGACGGTTCCCTGAAGTGCTGGGGCTCGGATTCACAGGGGCAGTTGGGCAATGGAGCATCCACCACTGCCGATCAACCCTCACCTGTTTCGGTCGGCCTTGGGACGGGTCGGACTGCGGTCGCCATCAACATCTACGCCCTCCACGCCTGCGCCATTCTTGATGATGCGTCGATGAAGTGTTGGGGACTCGATGCAACCGGGACGCTGGGCAACGGCGCAGGAACCACCACCCAACACGTGCCAGATCTCGTCACAGGAAGCCACACGTGGGACGTGACCACAACGGCGAGCAGCGCTTCGCCCGGAACGGCCGGTGACGCCACCGTCAGCGCCTGCCTCGACGGGTGGTCTTCGTGCACCACGGCCACCGACTGGACGGTGGACGCCAGCCTGTCTGGCATCAACTCGACCACGATGGCCATGGTGACCGACTTGGATCAGGTCCACCACCTTGTGCACAACACCAGCACGGGCACCGTGCTGCGGTCGGTCGGTCCGGCCGGAACTTTGAGTCAAGCCACGACCATTTGGCCGCACGGCATTGAGGAGGTCAGCCTCGCTTTGACCTCCCAGGGGACCCTCTTCGCTGCGGTCCGAAACGCCAGCGACGGCCATCTTTGGTTGGTCCGTGAAGAGGCCGTCGGCGGGGTGGGTCTCGGCGTTGACCTCGACGGCGACGGCTGGCTTGGCCTTGACGAAATGGCCTGCGGAACCGATCCGAACGATGCAACATCCACGCCCACTGACGCCGACGGGGACGGCATCTGCGATGCCGATGACGACGTCGACGACGACGTTCATCCACGCGGCACACGGACGGTTGCCCTCGGCGACGGGTTCGGCTGTGCCATCACCGGCGACGTTCATCTTTCTTTGACGCAACCCGCTGTGGTGTGCTGGGGCGAAAACGGCGACGACCAACTTGGAAGCAGCGTCGCCTCCGCTCTCTCTTCTTCATCGCAGACCTTTGGCTACGGCGTCGAATTGCCAAATTGGTCCGTCGCGGTGGACCTGGATGCCGGGGAGCGGCACGCGTGCACGGTCACCACGGACGGAGACGTGTATTGCTGGGGTGCGAACGACCACGGCCAGTTGGGCCGAAACACGTCCTATGCCAGCGCCCTTCCAGGCTTGGTGGCCCTTCAAGACGACGTTCGCGCCCTCGGCGTGGCGACCGGCAACAACCACACGTGCATTCACGACCAGCGTGGCGACGTGTGGTGCTGGGGATCGAACCTTGAGGGTGGCCTTGGGAAGCACGTGGCGGCCAATCCTGGCGGCGTGGTGCACGTTGACACGGAACTCACCCCTTGGTTGGTTTCATCGTGGCGTGGCAGTGTCTCTGCCAACAACCGTTTCAGCGTGTTTGAGCACGGCATCGACACGGTTTCCTTGAGCAGAATCGGTTGCTGCAATCACGTCAGCGTCTACAACTCAGAGGTTGATTTCACCCTCCCCATGGATGCCACCTTGGTTCTCAACCTGACGGCGCTCAACGGGCAACTTGGGCTGGAGCTTACGCTCGGTGGTGAGACCCTCGCCGCGGTGAGCAGAACTAGCAACGAACAAATCAACATCTCCATTGATCTCGAGCGAGGCACACACACCCTCCAAGCCGAATGGTCCACGAGAACGAACAGTTATCCAACCGTCCAAAACAGATTATCGCTCCGCGCCGCCGTTCACGGCATCGACGTCGTGGAAGGTGTAGCCTACAGCGTTGCGAACTCCACCATGCCGGTGATGCAATTGACCGACGTCAATCCAACCTCCGACCTGAACGCAGGCCCCAACAGGACCTGCGCCACGGACGTCGAAGGAAGCACAACCTGTTGGACGGGATACACACCGTCCACCAACCTTCCAAGGTCGCCGACCACCGAATGGCAAGGGTTGATCGGCAACGCCTCAACGGCGTCTGGTTGTGGTTTCACCTACACTTCGAATTCAGTGCCCGATCCCCTCGACGGTACGCCAGTGCTGCCCATCGGGGCCTCCACCTCCAACGGACACGTCACGATGGCGAATCACACCACGCTTCCAGTGGACTGTTCTGGTCTTCGGGTCGGCAAGGCCACCGTGAGCGGGGTGACCTATTCGAATTGGGAG
>DUHJ01000025.1 GCA_013330925.1 Candidatus Poseidoniaceae archaeon
GTGGAATTCCATGACGGGAATGGGCGAATAATCGGCCGATATCGGCTCCACGGTGTAGCCGGCCATGCAGGCGATGGCGGTGATCTTGTGGCTGGCCACCATCGCCATTTCTTGGCTCATGAAACAGCCGTTGCTCCATCCGCTCAAGTACACACGGCTGGCGTCGGCTGACCTGTCCTCGACCATGTGATCGATCAACGTGAGCAGGAAGTCAACGTCGTTTTCCTCGCCGCAGCACCAGCCAAAGTTCCAGCCCCAGCCGATGCCCTCGGGGTGCAAGAGGATGGTGTGGTCGGCATCGGTGACGCGGGCGAAATCCGAGAGGTTGTTCTGCAGTTCGGCGGTCACGTGCCGCCCGTGCAAATCAATGAGCAGGGGGCAGGATTGTTCCTGGCAATATTCGAGGGTCGTGTTCGCTGGGATGTGGATCATCCAGCACCGCTCCTGGTCGTCGTGCTCGAAGCATTCGCGCGTGTCCGTGGGCTCCGCGACGAAGACCTCGTCAGGCGACAATGGTGCCTCCTCCACGGATTCGGACAGGCAACCGCTCATCGCCGCCATGAGCAGCAGGAACGGATACACCGCCGCAACCGCTCGCTTGCCCATGGACGGAGTCGTGCATTCGCGTTATGTAAAATGCATCCCAATACCGCCTCCTAGGCGCGCAGTCGGTCAACGCTAAAGCCAGACGTTGGCCTGAGGGGCTTTGCATGAAGGCGTCCACCCTGCGTCGTCTGGCCGCGACCTTGGTGCGCACCCGACGTGCTGAGCAAGGCATGTTGGTCAACGATGATTCGATTTTTGACGACGTGTTGGACGCTGCATGACCGCGGTGCTGGTCATCGCAAAAAGGCGATGTACACCACGACCGTAATGACCACGGTGGCTTGAATCAGGTACCACAACCACTTGCGCCAGCCTGGCGCCATGCGGTCCGCCGTATGGACCACCGCCTCAACCAGAATGTTCTCTTCTCCCGAAACCACGATCACACGCCTCCTTGAGGTGGGTATTCGGTGCCAGATTGGCCCGTCATCGCCGGGGCTGCTTGGGTCTGGCCAAGACCACCGACCCAGAACATGATGGCGGCAAGCGCGGCGTGGAACATGGGCAACCAGATCATGTCCGGACGACCTCCCGCGATCAACACCCAATATGCCGTCAAGACGGTCATCAGGCCCGGCAGGCCTGCGAACAACCGTAGCGTGGGTCGGGTCGTTGCGCTGATGGCGAAGAGGAAGAGCAGGAAACTGATGGGAACTGTGACGAATGAAAAGAACATGGCTGCCAGCAGTGCGGCGCCTTCGTCGTTCCCTTCTGCAATCAGAGCTTGCGCTGGTGCTGCCGTCAGGCTGAGGCTTGTCAGCAGCAGAAGGCTTCGACGCGCAAGCGTGTTCATGCCCTAAGGTCGGGGTGACGTGGTTTCAATTCGACGGAACGTCAAAGGCGAAAGGAACGGAAGGACTCAGGAGGCATGCTCGGGCCAATGGACAAAGGGTGGTTGGACCCCAATCCACCCCCTCCTGAGGATGCGCCGTTGGTGGACGATGTTTCCAAGAGCGGCGAGGAAGACGAGCCGTTCTGGGCCGGCGCTTTATCCATCGCGGTTTGTGAAGTGGGTTCACTCTTCTTCTGAATCCAAATCAAGGCTTGAGTTGTAAGCCGATTCGATGGCCTGGACCGCTTTCGCGTCGAGGGAGTGAGAGGTGGCGAGCATGTCCAGAAGGCGCCGTTCTTCGGGCGTGATGATGCGGTCTTCCATCGCGGCGATGTAGGCGTTCAGGTAGGCCGTCTCTTGCTCGCTGTACCCTGAGGGGATGAGTTGGGATGATACCCCGTCGATCAGCCCCAACACCGGCTTGCGCACCACAAGAACAGCGACACCGATGACCAGTCCGCCGTACACGCCGGGAAGGTTGAGGGCGCTTTCCATCAATTCACACCCGAGGATGAACATCACCACGCCGCTGCTTGTGAACACCGCCGTTCGGAAGGTCTTCCTGAGGTTTTCATCGATGCCGTACACGGTGTCCTTGAGTGAGGCGTGAACGAACATCATGGCCTCGAATGCAATGGCCAGGGGAGTGAAGAGAAGGGTGAAGGTCCAGAGGAAGTACATCACGCGGTCTTGTGAAGTCGTGTCCGAGCCAAACTGCCAGATGCTGTTCTGTGCGAAGTCAACAAATTCCCCTCCGTTGAGCAACGGGAACACGATCAGGAGTGTTGCGAAATAGGTCATTTGCCCGATCACTTTCCCGAGGAAACCGATGTACAACGATCGGGAGGTCAAAACGCCCTTCCTGTCGATGTTTTCTTTTCGCTTTCCTTGGCGCATCGATGAGCGAAGGAGGAACAGAGCGATGACCGAAATCAAAGGTGACATCAGCGCAATGGCCCAGAGGCCCGCAGGTTCGTCCACCACGTGGAAATCATAGGCCCGTGAACATGGGCCAAGGGCCTCGGCCCGCTCAAGCATGGCCGGGGTGATTTCACCCCACCAACTCTGAATGGTGGGGTGGGCGCCCGCCTCCACGGCGGCCTGCGTGCAGACCATCCATGCACTGTTTTGGAAGCGGAAGCCATCGAGCGGGCTGATCATGAGCCACGCAACCAATCCGATGAGCGGTGCAAGGTACCACGCATGCTGCTGAAGTTTCGGGTTGTAGAGGAAGGAAAGAAACTCAATTCGGTAATAGATTGGGAAGGAAAGGTAGAGCAGCCAAGAGATGACGTGGGCACCAAAAAACAGGTTGATTTTCGCCGGCCACAAATAGTCCCACAGGCCTTGCCACGTCGAACCGTACAGGAAGACGTCCGCTACAATCCACGAGGCCTTCAGCCCTTCACAGATCAACAGCAGCGCCATGAAACGATTCTCGGTTTTCCCCGGATTCGCACGGAACACCAAGTAACTCAGACCGATCATCCAAAGCAAAACAACGATGGAGAAAACAGAAATGAGCGTTGAAAATCCAAACAGAGCATCGGCCGAGAGACGTCGAGCGTAGTACTCACCTATGCTGGTCATGCTCACAACATGACCTGTGGTAAATTAATGGAACCGTTGATTTTCCAAATAGGTGGGGGGCAATGATGTGCCATCCGGGTTGAACCGGGTTTCGTCTTTCCTGACCATGGTCACGGTTGGTTGGGTTTCACTGGGGGAGAGGATGAAGGGATGAGTGCAACACATCGGGCCATGGCGAACATCTTGGTCCTCGGTGCTGGCCTTGTGGGCGGTTGGGTGGCGGACGTGCTGGCGGCCGACGGACATGGCGTCACGGCCGTGGATGAAAATCCGAAAGTTTTGGCTGCACGTCATCCGAGCGTCCGGGGGTTACAGGAGTCCGTGGACTGTTCGATCGCTGAACGTCATCGTCCTGACGTGGTGGTCAATGCCCTCCCGGGTCGCATCGGACATCGCGTGCGTCGGAATCTCTTGGAAGACGGTCATGCTGTTGCGGATTTGGCGTTCACCGCGGAAGACCCGGGGCAGTTGAGCGAGGTCGCCGGCGAGCATGGCGGGCGGTTGGTGTGGGACATCGGGGTCGCTCCGGGGCTTTCCAACTTGCTTTTGGCCGAAGGCGTCCGCCGCCATGGAACGTTGAAGCACGGACGCGTTCGTGTCGGCGGGAACCCTGTTGACCAGGATGGAGGTTGGAGCTACATGGCGCCGTTTTCTCCTTACGACGTGATCGAAGAATACACCCGTCCAGCAAGGATTGTTCGCGGGGGTGAGGTGATCACCGTCCCTGCACTCTCGGAACGCGTCCGTTTCGACGTGCACGGGCGAGGGGAAATGGAGGCGTTTCTGACCGACGGTCTGCGCTCGGTGCTTGACACGATTCCTGCGCATGAGTTGACTGAGGCCACGGTGCGTTGGCCCGGCCACATCGATCGTTTTCTCGAAGGCGGAGGCGCCCATAACGAAGATTCGCTCGTCCAAGCATGGGCGTGGGACCCGAGTCGGCCCGAATTCACCTGGATGGAGGTGGTGGTGGAAGGGGTCGGAAAGAGCCGTTGGGTCTTGGACGACCAAGGAGGGGTTGGTGGATCCTCAATGGCGCGCACGACCGGTGCCATCACCTGTGCCGTGGTTGAACACATGCTGGCGGGCTTGGTTCCGCCTGGTGTCCACGCGCCGGAAGACGTCGGGGGGGGTTTGCTCGAGCGCTGCCTTGCGACCTACGCGAAGCACGGCATCGTTTTGCGCGAGGTTTGATGGGAGGGCGCCTTCTCTTTCCCTGCAATGTCCTCCGTGCGACGGGCCATGGCCGAGATGGGGTTGGCCGGCTGTTGTGCGTGGTGCGATGCGCCAGACGCTCCTGGAAGCGATCGGTGTCGGAGGTGCATTGCCGTTCACAAAAGCGTTCGAGACCGCCTTGCAACTGGGGCCGACGGCCCCATTGACCAGGCCGCTCGTCGGCTGTTGAGTCTGATGACCGAGCCCCAGCGCCACGATCATGACCCGGTGCATGGGCCCGTGTTGCGTGAACAAATGAGGCGGTTGGGCGTCGCTGCGCGAAACAAGACCTCGACGCAAGCCGATGTGGAAGCCGCCTTCGCTGCCAGCCGTGCTCGAACGAAGGAGAGCGTGGTGACGGCCGTGGCCAACCGCCTCGGGGAAGCACCTGAAGCGGCCGCTGCCCGACGATTGGGGGAAGACGTGTTCGATCCCGAGCAGGTCAATGCGGAAGCTCGACGGACGGTTCCGAGCCGACCCATCGCGGCCGTTGACCGTTCCGACAGGTTGGGGGAAGATCCTGCCCTTGAGGCGCGCATTGCGGCTGAGCGGATGGCGGCTGAAGAGCCCACAGAGCGCCTGCGAACGGTGGTGGAGAAGGCCCATATCGAGGGTTCGCTGAAACGTAGGGAGGCCTTGGGTGGGTTGCTCGACGAAGTGGACACCCTTCTGGACGGTCTTGGTGAAATTCAAGAAAAAACGGATTGAACGAACAATACATTGAATGTCTCTTCAGTGTTGTTTGGCTCATTCTTTCCTTGTTTGAACCTCAACGGTTCAGAGCGAATTCCCGTCCAGAGTGTACGCGAATCGTTTGGTGCCCTTGCCTTTGCTCTTGACGTGGACCTCGCCCAGGGGTCCGATTTCACCTAAGGATCGAACGTGCGTCCCTGCACACGGGCAGACGTCGATGCGATCCCCAATGCGAATGATGCGCATGTCTTGCACCGTGGCCGGGATCATGTCCACGTTGGACCGTTCGGCCCCTACTTCATCGATGAGGGTTTGCCGGTTGGCCACGCTCATGCTGAGGGGAACATCCTCGGCCACCGCTGCATCAAAGGCCTGGCGGATGAGGTTGAGTTCCTCTTCGGTCAGGGTTGCAGGACGAAGGTCGAGACGGGATTTGTGGGCTCCAATTTGATTTCCAACTGTACGCGCACCGTCAAAGAGGTCGTAGGCCAATCCGCTCAGCAAATGCTGTGCCGTGTGCATGCGCATGTGGGCGTACCGGCGGTCCCAATCGATCGTGCCGGAGATCTCCTGGCCAACCTCGAGGTTGTGGTCTTCTGGGAGGGTGTGCATGACCGCATCTCGGCCGCGGACGTCCGACACATGAAGGGTCCCAGTCGGGCCCTCAAGATGGCCAATGTCGCACGGTTGACCTCCTCCTGTCGGGTAAAATCGAGTCTGGTCAAGCACCACGTTGACGCCGTCAACCTCCATCACCTTCGCGGCAAACGTCGTGGCGTACGCGTCGTCGAAGGAATCGAGGTACATCCGATGCGTGATGCCGGTCATGCTTCGTCCAAGAGCCCAGACGTCAAGAAGGCGTCCACTGCATCACGCACACGGCTCGCCACGCGGGCCGCATCAAGCGCTTCGCCGTCGTTCACCCACGTGACCTGCATGGTTTCCAAGGTCGTCGAATGAAATGGAGCAAGCTCCTCTTTTTCCTGCGTCCAGACCTCAATCGATCCGTCGCTGCGCACGCCATGATTGTCAAGCGACATCGGCGTGCCTTCCACCACGATCGCCCCATACCACGTCGACATGGAGCTCGGATTCAACAGAGGTTCACCGATGCTTGGAGCAGGTTCAGGAACGTCCTGATCGGCAACGAAAATACGGTGATACGGAGGTGAAGAAAACGCACCCGTGCCCACGGTGACCGTCGTTCCACCCTCGTCTTTGAACCGAACACGTGTGGACGTTTGACCACCGTCTGCAGCAAAGCGATGCACCAAGCGTTTGACGAGCCATTGGCTTCGACACGTCACGAGGCCATTGGTGGAGGTGGCGACCGCTTCTTCGAGGGTGTCCAGGGGCCAAGGGAGAACATCTGTGGTCCACAGGCCACAACCTCCGTGAGGAAACCCAAATTCTGCATGGGCGGTGGTCAGGGTGACGTCATGTCCAACATCGAGAAGGCGTTGAGCTGCTGTAACGGCGACCAGACCGCTCCCAACCACGACGATCATGGCGGCATCACCATTGAGAGGGCATCCACGGGGCAACTTGGGAGGCAGTGGTCACACAGGGTACAGGTGGCGTGATCCACCTCAACCAACCAACCATGCAGATGCAAAGCATCAACCGGGCAAACCATGATGCAAGCAGCACATCCGTAACATCGATCGTCGTCCACCTGGAGCAGATGTCCAGTGGATGGCATGTGTTCCACGAAGGCCTTCTGGTTCATGGATGCCACGGAGATTTTGACGAAACTTCCTCGAGTGGATGCAAGTTTGAATCCATTCCACCGGAAAGGAGGCGAGAAGGAGGGACCCCTTCATTTCCATTGGAGGAACATGATGGGGTCCAAGGCAGCGAAGAGCCAAAGAGAAGAATATCGCATCGAAGACGCCATTGGATGATATGTCGAAAGTAGCCTATCATGTTCTTGACAAAAAATATGGAAAACGAGGGTTTCCAAACCTGAAATCTTCTCCATTGGAAACAAAGGGGTGAGCGTCCACAGATTCATGGACAAGAGGATCATCCTCGGTGCATGGTGATGTACGACCCCGGTCGAACGTCTGCGTATCCACAGCTTCCTCCCGAGGCGGGTTTCCGCTTTCACTGCCTCGGCGGCGGAGACGAAGTTGGAAACGTAGGCATCATGATGGAAGATCCATCAGGAACGAAGCTCTTGCTGGACTATGGATTGGCTCCCACAGACCCTCCAAGGTACCCAAACGAAGCACCGAAGGTCACGGATGCCGTCATCACACATTCCCACATCGATCACCTTGGGATGGCGCCTTGGCTCGCTGCTCAGCACGGGACGCGGCTCCATGGTTCGACCTTGACGGCAGCGATTTCCGAACCAATGTGGTACGATTGTCACAAAGTCTCCTCCATCGAGGGGTATCCACTTGCTTGGGACAAGCGTGACATCGACACGGCGGTGCGATCGTGGACCACCCACGAGTGGGCAGATCCTTGGAAGCACGGCTCTTGGACCTGCACGTTCCATTCTGCGGGTCATATTCCTGGAGCCGTCATGTTGCATGTGGACACGGGAGCATACCGGGTCATGTTTACTGGCGATTTCGACACACGTGACTCACCGCTTGTGGCCGGTGCTCAACCCCAAGACGTTGACATTCTCTTCCTCGAAGGCACCTACGGCGGTCGCTCTCATCCAAACCAGGAGGAGGAGCTCGAACGGTTCCTTTCACGCATTGATCAGGTGGTTGCTCGCGGAGGCACGGCCCTCATTCCCGCCTTTGCCAACGGAAGAACCCAGGATGTGATCATGCGCTTGCACAAACATCGCCCTCACCTCAACGTGCACGTCAACGGCATGGGGAAACTGATCGCTCAGCATCAAATGGAACATGAACACCTCCTTCGTGATCCCTCAGCGCTTCGTAAAGCGTGGTCTTGGGT
>DUHJ01000069.1 GCA_013330925.1 Candidatus Poseidoniaceae archaeon
GCGAGGTGTTTCGATCCCTCGGTGCGGACTTTGGGGACCCCGATGCGGAAAACACCGAGACCTTCTACATCCTCGTCCATCATCCCAACGGTTCCCCAGGGGACGCCGACATCGTCGCGGCCGTGGACGACGTCGTGACGGCGTTGGAGGACGACGCCACCGTGCATGTCGTTCGAGCATGGGACGTCGACGAGGCCAACCGAAGCGCTCACGTCTCCGACGACGGCGAATGGTCACGCACCTCTGTGCAAATCACCCAAGGTCGGAGCGAGGCGAAGGCCTTGCTCAAGGAGCACTGGAAGGACATGGAACAAGCCATCCACGACGCAGGCATGCACCTCGAAGACGAAGGTGACGTGACGGTGTACATTGCAGGGCCCTTGGCCACCGACGCGACCTTTGATCTGCGTCTCAAGGACGACTTGATCAAGGCTGAACTTGGCTCGGGTCCCTTGGTGGCCGCCGTTCTTCTCATCGTCTTCGGCTCCCTCGTGGCGGCCGCTCTTCCTCTCGGCATCGGCATTTTGACCGTTATCAGCGCCTTCGGGGTCACGATTTGGCTGTCCACCCTCGATGGTGCAAACGTCAACAATTTCGCTGGGAACATCATCACGCTCCTCGGGTTGGGCGTGTCCATCGACTATTCCCTCTTCGTGGTGTACCGCTATCGGGAGGAGCAGGCCAACGGGCACGACATCCGTACGGCTTTGGCCGTGACGTCGGCCACCGCAGGCCGCGCCGTCTTCTACTCTGGAATCACCGTCGCCATCGGTCTGACGGGGTTGCTGTTCTTCGAAAACACGGGTGCCCCCTCGTTGGGCATCGGCGGCACGCTCGCCGTCACGTTGGCCATGCTGACCTCGGTCATCATGCTCCCTGCTTTCCTCGCCGCGCTTGGGGACAACATCGACCGTCTCCGCGTGCCCTTCGGCATGAACCAGACCGTTTCTGATGACGGCTTTTGGGCTTGGATCGCCAATTCGGTCATGGCCAAGCCCGTCGCCGTGCTGGTGCCCATCCTCATCCTGCTCCTCGGTGCAGGGGCGCCATTCCTAAACGCGGAATGGGGCGTCACCAGCATCCGCTCACTGCCTCCCGACGACATGTCGCGCAACGGGCTCGAAGAAATGGAAGTCATCTGGGCCGAAGCCTCGGACAAATCCCTCTTCTTCACCTACGAAGCAGCAGCACATCCCCTCGATGAGGAGCAACTTCGGCACGTGCATGCCTTGAGTTTGACGTTCATGGAACGCGACGACGTTGAGCACGTCTTCGCTCCTGGTTATTTTGATGCCAACATGACCGCAGACGACGTGGTCCAGTTCTGGGCCACGCCTGCGGAGTTCCTGCCGCCGGAACAAGCAGGACAACGCGAAGCACTGCGCTCCGGATTCATCAGCGCCGACAACGCGTCCACCTTCATCCAACTGACCTTGGTCGACGATTGGAACAGCGAAGAGGCTTTGGAAGCCGTTCGCGAGCTCCGCGCTGATCGCGATGACGGCGCATGGAACGCGTTCAACGGCACGGTCCCCTTGGTGGGTGGCCTTGCCGCCTACAACCTCGACGTGGTCGATGCCGTGGCCGAAAACCTGCCCATTTCAATGGCGTACATCTTCTTCGCGACCTGCCTGATTCTGTTCGTTCAAGTCCGCTCTGTCATCATCCCGCTCAAGGCCGTGGTGATGAACATCCTCAGCGTGACGGCCACCTTCGGTATGCTTGTGTTCATCTTCCAGGAGGGTGGACTTGGGCTCGACGAAGTGATGAACTTCACACCAGAACCCATCGATCCGACGACCCCCGTGATGCTGTTCTGCATCGTGTTTGGCCTCTCCATGGACTACGAAGTGCTGATGCTTTCGCGCATCCACGAAGAATGGGAACGCACCGGCGACAACACCCTTGCCGTGGCCAACGGACTTCAAAAGACGGGGCGCCTCATCACGGCCGCTGCTGCCATCATGGTCGTCGTGTTCAGCGCCCAAATCTTTGCTTCTGTGGCCATCATCAAGATGTTCGGATTGGGCCTCGCCTTGGCCATTTTGGTCGACGCGACCTTGGTTCGGGCGCTGGTGGTTCCTGCCACCATGCGGCTGATGGGCCCGCTCAACTGGTGGTCGCCCAAGTGGATGGGTGGCGGTTCTTCTCCGAACAAGCGCGAAGAGGAGTGATCACTCCAGACTGGGAAGCGAGGCCCATAACGCGAGCCAGTGGGCCAAGTTCCGCTCCACGTCCTCGGCCTCAACCGGGCGTTGCTCGGCTTCTCCGGCATCGTTGATCGCTTGCACACGGCACCCACAGGCGTTGGCATGGCCGCCGCCGGTCTCATCGAGGGCCGTGGCGAGCCGGGACAGGTCAACACGACGACGCCCTTCGAAGAAGGAATTGGCGTAGAAGCTTGCAGACAGCGGCGGTCGGTCGTCACGCTCGACGGCTCCGTCCACGTGCCCATGAATCACACAGCACGCGTCGGCGTCTTCGCCGACATGAGCGGTCACGAGGTAACCGCTGGCCCGTTGAGGCAGGCCGTCCATCCTGCAGATGGCGAGGCGGTTCACGACGGTCGTGCGTGCCTGGACCGCTACGATGGCGGCGTTTCGGTCCTCTGCCGCAGCCGAGAGGCGCTCCGCGACCCGTGCATCTTCGATCAACGCCTCCGCATCGGCACCTGAAACGAGCAACTTCAGCACGTGATGCATGAAGTCGGCCTGAGCCGTGCCCAAACAACGCGCCAAGCGGACGAGCGGCCCGTCGGCAAGGAACACTTCGCGGTCGATGCCGCCTGAATCGATGGCGTCCACGAAGGGCATGAGGTCCTCCAAATGCCCGAGATCGTTGAAGGGAGCAACGAGGTTGTGGGCCACCCTGGCTGCGGAGGGTTCTGCGGCCCAATCCAGCCGCCCACCTGCCGCTTCAAAAGCGGCTGCAGCGGCCTCGCTTGGTCGATTCGTGAGGTGATGATCGACGTACCAGCCGCAGTCGGGATGGAACGGCAAATCAACGATGACGGTTCCGCGGTCGATGACCTCGTCCAGGTGCCCGCTTCGGACCAAAGCAGGGTGCGCAAAGACGACCTCTGCTTCAGGGAGCACGCGTTGCAACACCGCTGCGGCACAAAGGCCGTCGAGGTCGGCGTCCGCCACGATGCGATGAACCTCCGGAAAGGCAGCCTTGGCCATGCTGCTGCCGGTGAATGGGAGGACATGAACGTGCCGTGAAGGCAGCAAAGCACATCAGGAGCGCAAGGGTGGCAACAGGCGTGGAGACCTCGTGCGGCGTCGTGTTGGTCAACCTTGGAGCCGTGCTCCTGCTTCAGTATCCGCAGGGTCACTGGGATTTTCCAAAAGGTCACGTCGAGGCCAGCGATGCGAACCACAAGGCAACGGTGCGGCGAGAAGTTCGTGAGGAAACTGGAATTGTTGACGTCACCTTCGTCGGAGGATTCCAAGAGCGAACGACCTACAACTACACCCACAAAGGGCGTCGCATCGAAAAAGAGGTCCACTGGCTCCTTGCCGAAACCGAAGCGATCGAGGTGGTGCTTTCACACGAACACCGAGGCCACCTCTGGCTCGATTGGGACGCTGCTGCGGACCAATTGACCCATGACGCTGGGTTGCACGTGCTTCGCTCTGCTCATGCGCACATGAAGCGCCTTGGCCGCGACTGATCACACGTCTGCGACGTCGTCATCGTGCTGGCGCTGAAGGCGCAACATGCCCCCGATTCCGTCTTCCGGGCCTCGGCGCCCCAAGGGCTTCCACAACACCTCGTCTTCCCCAAGACGGAGCGCGCACCAGCGGCCCATCACAAAGCACCAATCGGACAGCCGGTTGACGTAGACCAAAGCGAGGTCCCTCACGCCGTCCGTTTCGGCCTCTCGCAACGCCACCATGGTCCGTTCAAGGCGCCGAACCGTGACCCGTGCAACATGAAATGCCGCGAGAAGATGGGAACCTCCAGGGAGGATGAAACTGGTCAGCGGAGGGAGTTCGACGAGCATTTCGTCCATCTCTTCCAACAACAGGTCCGCATGTTCCTGCCCAAGCACCTGCATGCCCTCAGGCAAACCGCCTGGCGGGGTGGCCACCTCAGCTCCCAAATCGAACACTTCGCTTTGGAGCCGGTCCAGAGCCGCAAGCACCACGAGGCCTGTCCTGCGGACGTTGGAACGAGGGCCACCATCGTCGTGTTGAGCGTTGAGATCCAGCGTCGCTGCTCGAATCATACCAAAGGAAGCGTTGACCTCGTCGCACAGGCCGACCGCCTCCAAACGGATGTCGCCCTTCGAACGACGGCTGCCGTCCACCAAGCCCGTGGTCCCGTCGTCTCCGGTGCCGGTATGAACGCGGGTGATGCGGACCATGACCCAACCTCAGTCAGGCCTCTATCAAGGGTTTGCGCAGGTTGAAGCCTTCAGAAATCTCGTGGTACCATTCGATGTCCTCTTCGCCTTCTTCCCAGCCAAAGGCCACCACACGAGCGTCGACCACGCCGAACCACTGGAGCCGCCCCGGGTCGAGGCTGACGACGTGCGTGCCACCGGACTCCATCTGGGACACGACGTCTTGCCATTCGGTGATGGTCCGGGCCGTCAAATCCGCGACTTCCTTGATGGAGGGGTGTTCCGGCGGAACGCCGTCAAGAAGATGCTCAATTTCCTCTGCGAGCGCATGGACGTCGTCATGAAGCGCTTGGAGGATGGCGAGGTGTTGTTGTGCGGGCTTGAGCAAACGGCGCGCGTCTTCGATGGACACGAGGAAAGCGTTGCGCGGCATGCCTTCCACCG